>NZ_LDVA01000359.1:0-75617 GCF_050768715.1 Burkholderia sp. ZZQ-2
GGCCGCCGGCACGACGGTCGTCAGCCTGTTCGCGTACGAGAATCCGGCCGTCGACGCGCTGCTCGCGCAGTGGCGCGACGGCCCGTCGCCGGTCGTCGCGCTCGTGCCGGCCGGCCGCGTGTCCCCTGCCGTCGCGCGTTTTTTCGGGGTCGAGTCGTTCGACGCGGGCACGCATGCGCACAGCGGCAACCTGACGGCTCACGGGCTCGCGTTCGTCCCCCAGGCTGACTACGATCCATTGCTGTGGGTGGCCGACATCAATTTCGTGCGCGGCGAGGATTCGTTCGTCCGCGCGCAGTGGGCACGCAAGCCGTTCGTGTGGCACATCTATCCGCAGGCCGACGACGTGCACCTGCCGAAGCTCGACGCCGCGCTCGCGCACCTGTCGGCCGGCCTCGCCGACGCGCCGCGCGCGGCGCTCGAGCGGTTCTGGCATGCCTGGAACGGCGCCGGCACGCCCGACTGGGCGGATTTCTGGCAGCACCGCGCCGCACTGGACGCCAACGCGGCCCGCTGGGCCGATGCGCTCGCGGCCGTCGGCGATCTCACTGGAAAGCTGGCGGAATACGCAAAATCTCAGTTAAAATAAGCGGTTATCCGACGGCCGACCGCGCAAGCGCTTGCTTTTGGCGCCCACCGGAACGCGTCTGCTTGGCGCCTCACCCGTTGTGCAACGCTCAGGCACCTATTTATTTGATTTGATCAGGACAGTTTTTTATGAAAACCGCACAGGAACTCCGCGTAGGCAACGTCGTGCAGATCGGCAGCGACGCATGGGTCATCGCCAAGGCTGAATACAACAAGTCGGGCCGTAACTCCGCCGTCGTCAAGATGAAGATGAAGAACCTGCTGACGAATGCAGGCCAGGAAGCGGTGTACAAGGCTGACGACAAGTTCGACGTCGTCGTGCTCGACCGCAAGGAAGTGACGTACTCGTACTTCGCCGACCCGATGTACGTGTTCATGGACGCCGACTACAACCAGTTCGAAGTCGAAGCCGAAATGATGGGCGAAGCGCTGAACTACCTCGAAGACGGCATGGCTTGCGAAGTCGTGTTCTACAACGAGAAGGCGATCTCGGTCGAACTGCCGACGGTTCTCGTTCGCGAGATCACCTACACGGAACCGGCAGTCAAGGGCGACACGTCGTCGGGCAAGGTGCTGAAGAACGCCAAGCTCGCAACGGGCTTCGAACTGCAAGTGCCGCTGTTCTGCAACACCGGCGACAAGATCGAAATCGATACGCGCACGAACGAATACCGCAGCCGCGCGTAATCGCCGGCGATGCCCGCATCGAACAAAGCGCCCTTCGGGGCGCTTTTTGTTTGTCCGGCGCCAACAAGCGAGCGCGGGCCAGGCTCATGTAAAGCACAAAAGCCACCGGTAAAGATATTCAATTTGTATCATCGGTAACTGTTTTATAGCGCCGGAGAAATAATGCTCGTTACGCGTTCAGCGGGGCATAAAATCAGTCTTTAATCTGACATGCGGCTGCGGCCCCGATGACCGACAGCCCGCCTCTCTTGACTCGACTCGCGTCCACCATGCCACACGCCCTGATTGTCGAAGACGATCCCAACAGTCTGTCCGGCCTCACCGCGCTGCTCGCCGCGGACGGCTTCTCGGTCGACACGGCCACGTCGCTCGCCGAAGCGCGCACGGCGCTCGGCCGTTCGATTCCCGATGTCGTGCTCGTCGACCTGAACCTGCCGGACGGCAGCGGGTTCGACCTGCTCCAGCACCTGCCGCAGCAACAGCCGAACGGCTCGCTGCCCGTCATCGTGCTGACGGGCAATGCGACGGTCGAGAGCGCCATCGAGGGCCTGCGTCACGGCATCTGGGACTACCTGCTGAAGCCGATCAACATTCCGCGCCTGCGCAGCCTGCTCGCGCGGATCCCCCGCCCTTACGAACTGATCGACGAAGTGCAGTCGTTGCGCGCATCGCTGCGCCATCTCGGCCGCTTCGGCGCGCTGGTCGGCCGCAGCGACGCGATGCAGCACGTGTACGACATGATCGAGCACAACGCGCGCACCGAAACGGCCGTCCTGTTCTCCGGCGAAGCCGGTACCGGCAAGAAGCTGGCCGCGCGCACGCTGCACGACCTGAGCCGGCGCCGCAAGGGGCCGTTCGTGTCGTTCGACTGCAGGACGATCGCGCAGGCCGGTCGGCACGGCGCATCGCTCGACAGCGTACTGTTCGGCCATGAGCGCGGCGCGTTCGACGGCGCCGAGCGCCGCGAATCGGGCCTGTTCGAGCAGGCCGGCGGCGGCACGCTGTTCCTCGACGAAATCACTGCGCTGCCGCTCGTGCTGCAGGAAGCGCTGCTGCATGCACTCGATTCGCAGAACTTCATGCGGATCGGCGGCACGAGTTCGATCACGAGCGATTTCCGGCTGATCGCGACCACCCGCCGCCCGGCACGCGAAGCGGTCGCGAACGGTACGCTGCGCGAGGATCTGTGGTTGCGCCTCGACGCGGCGTCGATCACGATGCCGCCGCTGCGCGAGCGCGACGGCGATGCACTCGCGATCGGCGACGCGCTGATCGACGAGCTGAACCGCGAAGCGCGCGCAACCGGCCGCAGCACGACCGACAAGCGCGCGGCACCGGGCTTCGTGCGCGAATGCCTGTCCTACGAATGGCCGGGCAACGTGCGCGAACTGCAGGAACGCGTGCGCTTCGCGTACGACGCATCGGGCGATTTCATCGAGACGCTGCGCGCGGGCGAGCCGAGTTTCTCGGCCGGCGCCGCGCTGAACGGCAGCAGCGTGCAGATCAAGGTCGGCACGCCGTTGTCCGACGTCGAGGATCTGCTGATCCGCGCGACCCTCGATGCGGTCGGCGGTACGCGCCACCGCGCGGCCACGCTGCTCGGCATCAGCCCGAAGACGCTGTACAACAAGCTGCAGCGGATGAAGGTGAACTGAGCGGGCGTCGATGCTTGCAGGCACTGGCGGAATCAGACCGTTAGTTGCGCCAAGAGAATCACCGTCCCCGCCCGCTTGACTCGTGACGCTACCCGGTTCGCACCTGCAGTAACTCATGAAAAAGCCGCGCAACTGCGCGGCTTTTTGTTTCGGCGACCGGGGAATGGCACACGTCGCGCCATCCCCTCCCCGTTCATGCCAGTGCGCTGCTCAACAGCGCCTGCGCCTGCAGGTATTCGGGCTGCGCGATCAGCTTGTCCCACTTGGGTGCCTTGCCGCGCGCGCGCATCCGCTTGAGGCGTCGCACCGACTCGTCCGTTGCCCGCGCTTTCAACCCGTTCAGCACGACCTCGGCCGCGTCCGGCTGGTTGCAGACGAGCACCATGTCGCAACCGGCAGCGAGCGCGGCGTCGGCCGCCTGCGTGAGCGTGCCGCCTTCGCGCGCGGCTTCCATCGACAGGTCGTCGCTGAAGATCGCGCCGGTGAAGCCGAGCCGCCCGCGCAGGATGTCCTGCAGCCACACGCGCGAAAAACCGGCCGGCCGCTTGTCGACCTGCGTGTAGATCACGTGCGCGGGAATCACCGCGGACAGCGACAAGCCGAGCCAGTCGTAAGGCGCGACGTCCTGCTTGAGGATCGCATCGAGCGTACGGTCGTCGGTCGGCAGCGCGACGTGCGAGTCGGCCTCCGCGAAACCGTGCCCCGGGAAATGCTTGCCGCAGTTCGCCATCCCGGCGAGCGACAGCCCGTGGTTCAGGCTCTTCGCGAGCAGCGTGACGACGCGCGCATCGCGATGGAACGCGCGATCGCCGATCACTTTCGAGTGCCCGTAATCGAGGTCGAGCACGGGGGTGAAACTCATGTCGATCCCGCATGCGCGCAATTCCGCGGCCAGGATATAGCCGACGGCCGTCGCGACCTTCGTCGCGAGCAGCACGTCGCGATCCCACAGCTCGCCGAGGCACCGCATCGCGGGCAGCACGGTGAAGCCGTCGGTGCGGAAACGCTGCACGCGCCCGCCTTCGTGATCGACGGCGATCAGAATGTCTTCGCGCACCGCGCGGATCGAGTCGGTCAGCGCGGTCAGTTGCGCACGGTTCTGGAAGTGCCGCGCGAACAGGATCACGCCGCCGGTATTCGGATGCGCGAGGCGCCGCGCATCGTCGCGCGACAGGGCCGTGCCGACGACGTCGAGCATGACCGGGCCGGGAGTCGTTTTCATCGAATCGGGAATTCCGTCAGGGAGAAGTTCGGGAAACAGGGGCAGGCGCGGCGTCCGTCTCGGCGATCACGAACGACACCGCGTAGTCGCGCTCGTCGCTGACCGTCACACGCGCCGTGATGCCGCGGGCGGCAAGCCAGTCGGCCAGTTCGCCCGACGCGACCACGTACGGCTCGCCGCTCGGGTGATTGAGGGTCTGCAGCGCACGCCACGTCATCGGCCAGTGCATGCCGAGCCCGATCGCCTTCGAGAACGCTTCCTTCGCGGAAAAGCGCGTCGCGAGGAACGCGATGCCGCGCGCCTCGGAGCGGGCGCGGCGCGCATGGAACACGCGCAGTTCGTCGGGGCCCAGCACCTTCTCGGCAAACCGGCCGCCCGTGCGTTCGAGCACGGCCGCGACGCGGCTCACCTGTGCGATGTCGGTACCGATACCGTAGATCGCCATGTCAGTACGCGCCGGTGTGGCCCGGCTGAGCCGGGTCAGGCATGACGCGCGATGCGCAGCGGCCTTTCATCTTCAACGCGCGCCGCCATGCAGCGCGGCAACGCGTGCGGCGACCATGATCGCCTTCATTTCGCGCACCGCATTGTCCCAGCCCGCGAAAATCGCGTGCGCGACGATCGCATGGCCGATGTTCAGCTCGACGATGCCGTCGATCGCGGCGATCTGCTGCACGTTCGTGTAGTGCAGCCCGTGACCGGCATTGACCTTCAGGCCAAGCTGCGCACCGGCCTGTACGCCCGCGACGATGCGCTCGTATTCGCGCTGCTGCTCGGCTTCGTCGTGCGCTTCGGCATAACGGCCCGTATGCAGCTCGATCACCGGCGCGCCTGCTTCGTGCGCGGCACGGATCTGCGTCTCGTCCGGGTCGATGAACAGCGACACGCGCACGCCCACGTCGGCAAGCTGCTTGCACGCCGCACGCACGGCCTCGAAGCGGCCGGCGACATCGAGACCGCCTTCGGTCGTCAGTTCCTCGCGCTTTTCGGGCACGAGGCACGCGTCGTGCGGGCGCACTTCGCAGGCGATATCGAGCATCTCGGCCGTCACCGCGCATTCGAGATTCATGCGCGTCTTCAGCAGCGGGCGCAGCTTGCGCACATCCGCATCGACGATGTGGCGACGATCCTCGCGCAGATGCAGCGTGATCGCGTCGGCGCCGGCTTCCTCGGCGGCGAGCGCGGCGCGGATCGGATCGGGATAGGTCGTGCCGCGCGCATTGCGCAGCGTCGCGACGTGGTCGATGTTCACGCCGAGGTCGATGGCGGTGGGCGTTGTCAGGAAGAAGCTCATAGGTTTTGCAGGTCGATCAGGATCTGACGCGTGGCAAGCGGCGTACCGCCGAGATAGGTGTTCAGCAGGAAGCGCATCAGCGTCTTGCTTTGCGCAACCGTCTGGGCTCGATGGTAATCGTCCTGCTCCATGTCGAGCAACGTCTGCCCGGAAATGACCGGCCAGTGCGCCGGAACTTCGTCGTCCGCGTTGCGCACGCCGCGCTCGGGATCGAACACGTAGCGGCGGTCAGGCTCGACCGCGCGGCGCGCGACCGTGCGGTTCAGCGCCATCGCGTAGCCGGTCTCGCGCAACAGTACGCGCTCGAACGAGCGCAGTACCTGCACCGCGGGCTCGCCGTGGGCGAGGCGCGTGAGGGTCAGCACGTAGTGATTGAAGAGCGGCGGCTGGGGATCCTCGCGCGCGCAGAATTTCACGAGCAGCTCGTTCGCGTAGAAGCCGCACAGCAGCCCGTCGCCGCCGAGCGGCAGCATCCCGCCGACCCACTCGGCACCCGTGAGCGTGCGCACCTCGGATTTGCCCGACCACGACAGCAGCAGCGGCTGGAAAGTCTGCAGTACACCGCGCAGCGCGGAGTGCGGGCGCTTCGCGCCCTTCGCGACGAGCGCGAGCCTGCCGTGATCGCGCGTCAGCACGTCGACGATCAGGCTCGTTTCACGATACGGGTAACTGTGCAGCACGAACGCCGGCTGCTCGGCGACGCGGAAATCGGACGTGCGAGACGTCGCGCGCCGCGCCTTGCGCGGCGGTTCGGGCGGTGCCGGCAGCGGCGCGTCGTTCGCGCCGGCCGTCACCGCGTCTTCGGTCGACGTCAGCGCGTCATTCGTACCCATAGGCACGCAGCCCCGCCTCGTTGTCGGCCCAGCCGCTCTTCACCTTCACGAAGGTCTCGAGATACACGGGGCCGTCGAACAGCTTCTCCATGTCCATCCGCGCCTCGGTGCTGATCTGCTTGAGCTTCTCGCCCTTCTTGCCGATCACCATCGCCTTGTGCGAATCGCGCTCGACGAGGATCGTCGCGAAGATGCGCTTCAGGCGCCCTTCCTCCTCGAACTTGTCGATCAGCACGGTGCTCGTGTACGGCAATTCGTCGCCGGTCCAGCGGAACACCTTCTCGCGCAGGATTTCGGCGGCGAGGAAACGCGAGCTGCGGTCGGTCAGCTCGTCCTCGCCGTAGATCGGCTCGCCTTCCGGCAGGTACGGCTTGATCGTGTCCAGCAGGCGCTTGATGTCTTCCGGACGCTGCGCCGACAGCGGCACGAGCTCGGTGAATTCGCGCAGCGTGCTCATCTGCTGCATGAACGGGAACAGCGACGCCTTGTCGGTCACGCGGTCGATCTTGTTCGCGATCAGCAGCGTCGGCATGCCCGGCGGGATCAGGTCGAGCACCTTCTGGTCGTCGGGCCCGAAACGGCCGGCCTCGATCACGAACAGGATCACGTCGACCGACGTGAGCGTCGACGTGACCGCGCGGTTCAGCGAACGGTTCAGCGCGGTGCTGTGGCGGGTCTGGAAGCCCGGCGTGTCGACGAACACGAATTGCGCGTCGTCGAACGTATTGATGCCGGTGATGCGGTGGCGGGTCGTCTGCGCCTTGCGTGACGTGATGCTGATCTTCTGGCCGACGAGTGCGTTCATCAACGTCGACTTGCCGACGTTCGGGCGGCCCACGATCGCGATCATGCCGCAACGGAAACCGGTAGGAGCGGGAGTGTTCATATCGTTTGGGAGACAGGTTCGGAAACGGCCGCGCGGCGCGCGGCACGATCGATGGGCAATTCAGTGGTCGGCATCGGCCACGCGCGCCTGCGCGGCAGCGAGGCTCACGCCGCCCGGCGGCGTCTCGGAATCCGGTGCCGCCGTGTCGCGCGTGCGCGCAGCCGTGCGCGAAGCGGAGTCGGTACCGGCGGAAGTCTTGTCGGCAGACGCGGGGGCCGGATCGGCGGCCTGCGCAGCCGGCTTGTCGGCTGCGCGTGCGGCGGGCACGGCTTCAGCGGGCTTCTCCGCGGACTTGTCGGGTCGCTCGGCCGGCCTCTCGGCCGGCTTTTCAGCAGCCTTGTCGACCGCCGGCTTCGCCGCCCGCTCACCCTTCTCGGCAGATGCGTCGACATGCGCCGCGCGAATCGCGGCCATCGGCGCCGCGGCCGGCTCATTACCGGCCGCCGCGGTTGCCGCGGGCGCTGCACCGGCCGCCCTCGCCTCGCGCGCCGCCGCGCGCTCCTTGCGCTCCGGCGAGCGCAGGTCGAGCGCTTCCTGCACGCCCTTCACGCCCGGTACGATTTCGGGTTCGACATGCTTCGACCCGCGTGCGTTTTTCGAGCGCTTCGGCTTGGCGGCCAGCATCGGCGCGGCCGCCATCACCTCGTCGAGCGCCTTCTTCGCAGCGGCCTGCTCGGCCGCGCGCCGGCTCGCCCCGGAGCCCGACACCTTCACGTCGAGCTTCGGCACCGTGCATTCGACTTCGAATTGCTGATTGTGCGCCGCACCATGCGTGGCGACCACCGTGTAGGTCGGCAGCGCGATCTTGTGCCCCTGCAGGTATTCCTGCAGCAGCGTCTTCGCGTCCTTGCCGAGCGTGCGCGGATCGATGTGGTCGAGAATCGGGATATAGAGGCGCTTGATGACCCCTTGGGCGGCTTCGAAGCCGCCATCGAGGAACACTGCCCCGATGATGGCTTCGAACGCGTCCGCGAGGATCGACGGGCGGCGGAACCCGCCGCTGCGCAACTCCCCCTCGCCGAGCCGCAGCCCGTCCGAGATATTCAGGGCCTGAGCAATTTCGTACAGCGACTGCTGTTTGACGAGGTTGGCGCGTACGCGCGACAGATCGCCTTCGTCCAGCTTGCTGAAACGCTGGAACAAAAGGGCAGCCACCGCGCAATTCAGAACGGAATCGCCGAGAAACTCGAGCCGTTCGTTGTGCGTGGCACTGTGACTACGATGGGTCAAAGCCTGGCGCAACAATTCCGCATTGCGAAATTCGTAGCGCAGCCGGCTTTCCAACTGGGATAGGGGCATGTGCAGGAGTATAACGCGGGCGCCGGTCGGGCCGAAACGGCACGGCCGGACGCGAAAAGGCGTGACGAGGCGGTGTTACCGCCGGTTCTTAAAGTAGTTCGGCAATACGCGACGCGGCCCGTGCGTCGCGTATTGCGAGTGGCCCGGATGCGATCAGTTGAAGGAACCGATGCGCTTGAGGTCGCTGAAGTTCATCCAGATGAAGAACGCGCGGCCGACGATGTTCTGGTCCGGCACGAAACCCCAGTAGCGGCTGTCCGCACTGTTGTCGCGGTTGTCGCCCATCATGAAGTAGTGACCGGGCGGCACCTTGCAGATCACGCCGCGGCTGTTGTACGTGCAGTTGTCGCGAAACGGATAGTCGTATGCGCCCATCACGAACGGCGGCACGGCCGGGTTGTTGAGGATCGCGTTCTTCTTGTTGCCGATCGTTTCCTCGAACTGCTTCGCGTAATTCTGGCGCTCGTCGTCGAAGAAATCGGGCAGCGGCGTTTCGGGCACCGGCTGGCCGTTGATCGTGAGCTGCTTGTCCTGGTATGCGACGGTGTCGCCCGGCAGGCCGATCACGCGCTTGATGTAGTCGACCGACTCGTCCTTCGGATAGCGGAACACGACGACGTCGCCGCGCGACAGCGGGCTGCCCTGCGTGATCTTCGTGTTCGTCACCGGCAGGCGCAGCCCGTATTCGAACTTGTTGACGAGGATGAAGTCGCCGACGAGCAGCGTCGGCACCATCGAGCCCGACGGAATCTTGAACGGCTCGACGACGAACGAACGCACGACGAACACCGCCAGGATCACCGGGAAGAAGCTCGCGGTGTACTCGAGCCACCACGGCTGACGCAGCTTTTCGTCGCGCAGCTTCGAACGCGTCTGCACCGCGTTTTCATCCGCGAAACGCTTGTCGATGCGCGACTGCTGGCGATCGAACTCCTCGATCGCCGAGTCGGCCGCCTTGCGTCGCTGCGGCAGGAACACCAGTTTGTCCAGCACCCACGCTACGCCCGTCAAGATGACGAGCACAAAAAGAATCAGCGCAAAATTCATAAAAGGAACAGTCCTGTTATTTGTCTTCGACGCGCAAGATCGCAAGGAACGCTTCCTGCGGGATCTCGACCGAACCCACCTGCTTCATCCGTTTCTTGCCTTCCTTCTGCTTTTCGAGCAGCTTCTTCTTTCGCGTGATGTCGCCGCCGTAGCACTTCGCAAGCACGTTCTTGCGCAGCGCCTTGATGTTCTCGCGCGCAACGATGTGCGCGCCGATCGCGGCCTGGATCGCCACGTCGTACATCTGGCGCGGGATGATCTCGCGCATCTTCGCGGCCACTTCGCGGCCGCGGTATTGCGACTGCGAGCGGTGCACGATGATCGACAGCGCATCGACCTTGTCGCCGTTGATCAGCATGTCGACCTTCACGACGTCCGACGAACGGTATTCCTTGAACTCGTAGTCCATCGACGCGTAGCCGCGCGACACCGACTTCAGGCGATCGAAGAAATCGAGCACGATCTCGGCCATCGGGATCTCGTACGTGAGCTGTACCTGGCGGCCGTGATACTGCATGTTGATCTGCGAGCCGCGCTTCTGCTCGCACAGCGTGATCACCGAGCCCACGTAGTCCTGCGGCATGTACAGGTTCACGGTGACGATCGGCTCGCGGACTTCGGCGATGCGGCCGGGCTCCGGCATCTTCGCCGGGTTCTCGACCATGATCGTCGAGCCGTCGCTCTGCACGACCTCGTAGACGACCGTCGGTGCGGTCGTGATGAGATCCATGTCGAACTCGCGCTCGAGCCGCTCCTGCACGATTTCCATGTGCAGCAGCCCGAGGAAGCCGCAGCGGAAACCGAAACCGAGCGCCTGCGACACTTCCGGCTCGTACTGCAGCGACGCGTCGTTCAGCTTCAGCTTCTCGAGCGATTCGCGCAGCGCGTCGTACTGGTTCGCCTCGACCGGATACAGCCCCGCGAACACCTGCGGCTTCACTTCCTTGAAGCCCGGCAGCGGCTCGGCGGCAGCCTTGGTCGCATGCGTGACGGTATCGCCGACCTTCGCGGCCGTCAGTTCCTTGATGCCGGCGATGATGAAGCCGACCTGCCCGGCCGACAGCGATTCGAGATTGCGCGATTTCGGCGTGAACACGCCGACGTGCTCGACCGGATACTGCGCGCCGGTCGCCATCATCTTGATCTTGTCCTTCGGACGCAGCGTGCCGTTGACGATGCGCACCAGCATCACGACGCCGACGTAGTTGTCGAACCACGAGTCGATGATCAGCGCCTGCAGCGGCGCGGCCGGATCGCCCTTCGGCGGCGGCACCTTCGCGATCAGCGCTTCGAGCACGTCCTCGACGCCGAGGCCCGTCTTCGCGCTGCAGCGCGTCGCGTCAGTCGCGTCGATGCCGATCACGTCCTCGATCTCCTCGATCGCGTTCTCGGGGTTCGCGGCCGGCAGGTCGATCTTGTTCAGCACGGGAACGACCTCGACGCCGAGCTCGATCGCCGTATAGCAGTTCGCGACCGTCTGCGCCTCGACGCCCTGGCTCGCATCGACGACCAGCAGCGCGCCTTCGCACGCGGACAGCGAACGGCTGACTTCGTACGAGAAGTCGACGTGCCCCGGCGTGTCGATCAGGTTCAGGTTGTAGACCTTGCCGTCGCGCGCGCGATAGGACAGCGCGGCTGTCTGCGCCTTGATCGTGATGCCGCGCTCGCGCTCGATATCCATCGAGTCGAGCACCTGCGCTTCCATTTCACGGTCGGCGAGGCCGCCGCATACCTGGATGATGCGATCCGCGAGCGTCGACTTGCCATGGTCGATGTGCGCGATGATCGAGAAATTGCGAATATGATCCATTCAGTGCCGATCAAGCGAAAAAGGCGCGCTCGACGACCGCTGAGCACGCCTTGTGTAAGTCGGTGAAAAAACGGCTTATTTTAGCCGAAAAGGCCTTCGCCGGGCGGTATTTCCAACGCCGGCCCGCGCGGCACCCTGCCGGGGCCGCCCGCCGGGCAAAGCCCGGTGCCAAGCGCCGCCGCAAGGCAGCAGCCCGGCTTCAGCGCCGGGCCGCGAGCGCGTCGTGCACCTTCGCGGCGTCGAACCGGTGGCGGCACACTTCCGCACCGTCCAGCAGCAGCACGGGCACGTCCTCGTCGTAGCGGGCGACGAGTGCCGCATCGGTATCGATGTCGATGTAATCGACCGCAACACCGAATTCGGCCGCCACCGGCGCCAGGGCGTCGCGCATGTCGTCGCACAGGTGGCACCAGCCGCGGCCGTAGAGCGTGAACATCGGCGCGTTATTTCTGGCGCGGCCGCACGGGCACGAACTGCGTGTTGTCGCCGCGCCGCACGAGTACCGCGACCGCCTTCTGCGGATCGAGCTGCGCGGTCACTTCGGCGAACTGCTTCGCGTTCGTGATGTCGGTGTCGCCGACACGCAGCACGATGTCGCCGCGCTGCAGGCCCGCACGGGCGGCCGGGCCGTCGACGCCGTCGATTTGCACGCCGTTCTTCAGCTTCAGCGTCTTCATCTGCTCCGCCGTCAGGTCGCTGACCGTCAGACCGAGCGAGTTGGCCTGGCGCGGCTTCTGCGGCGCGTTCTTGCGCTGTTCGGCCTTCGCCGTCGATTCGGCCGGGGTTTCCGCGATCGTGATCGGCAGATCACGTGCCTGACCCTTGCGCCACACGCTGACCGTCGCCTTCGTGCCCGGCTTCGTGTCGCCGACCATGCGCGGCAGATCCGACGCCGTGTCGACCGAACGGCCATTGAACTTCAGGATAATGTCGCCCGGCTGGATGCCCGCCTTGTCGGCCGGACCGCCCGGCTCGACGCTGCTGACGAGCGCGCCCTCCGCCTTCGGCAGCCCGATCGAGTCGGCCACGTCCTTCGTCACTTCGCCGATCGCCACCGCGATCCGGCCGCGCGTGACCTTGCCCGTCGCCTTCAACTGGTCGGCCACGCGCATCGCCTCGTCGATCGGGATCGCGAACGAGATGCCCATGAAGCCGCCGGTACGGCTGTAGATCTGCGAGTTGATGCCGATCACCTCGCCCTGCATGTTGATCAGCGGGCCGCCCGAGTTGCCGGGGTTCACGGCGACGTCGGTCTGGATGAACGGCAGGTAGTCGCCCGTGTTGCGGCTCTTCGAGCTGACGATGCCGGCCGTCACCGTGTTGTCGAGGCCGAACGGCGAACCGATCGCGACGACCCACTCGCCGACACGCACCTTGTTCGAATCGCCGATCGCGACGACCGGCAGGTTCGACGCCTGGATCTTGACGACCGCAACGTCCGTGCGATCGTCGACGCCGATCAGCTTCGCCTTGAATTCGCGCTTGTCGGTCAGCGTCACGTAGATGGTGTCCGCATCGTCGACGACGTGCGCATTGGTCATCACGTAACCGTCGGCCGACACGATGAAACCCGAACCGACGCCGCGATTCTGTTCGGTGTCGGGCGGATTGTCCGGCGCCGGCGCGTTCTTCGGGTTGCCGCCGCCATTGCCGGGCGCCTGCGGCAGCGGAATGCCGAAGAAGCGCCGGAAGAATTCCGACATGTCGCCGTTGTCGAAGCCCGGCGGGAGCATCCCGCGCGGGCCGCTGCTCGTCGGCACGTTGGCGGTGGTCCGGATGTTCACGACGGCCGGCCCGACCTTTTCGACCAGATCGGCGAAGTCGGGCAGGCTGGCAGCGGGAGCCGTCACCGCGACCGCGGTATGTGGCACGAGCGGCAGGCAGGCAGACAGCGCCGCCGCCGCGAGCCATTTGCGCAGCGTGAGTTTCATCATGTCGGAAGCCGTAGCGTTACTTGGAAGCCTTGTATTCTATGGCAGACGCGAACTGCTGCAACGTAGCCGGCGGCACTTCGCCGAGCACGGTGATCCAGTAGTCGCCGCGGCGCTTCACGAGAACGTTCGTTGCACCGGTGCTGCCCGCGCCTTCCTTGCGCGTATTCTTTTCGGCCGGCTCGATGAAAACCGAGATCGTCGCGAGACCGTCGGTGAAGACGGCCTGATCGACCGGAATCGGTGGCTCACCCGCGTCGCGCGCGGCCATCGGCCGGCGCACTTCGCGAATCTTCTGGAAACCGGCGACACTCGGTGCGAGTTGCCAGCCCTGCGCCTCCATGTCGACCGTCGCGACCGGCGGACGTACGACCGTCCAGCCGCTCAGGTTGCGCATGCCGGCCGCGATCGCGGCCTTGTCGCCGCTTGCGCCGCCCGTCTGCAATTGCGAGAACGCGATCTGCTCGAGCACATGATCGTTCGCATCGAGCGTCTGCGAACGCAGCAGCAGCCCTGTGCGCGCATCGGCCCACAGCTTGTACGTGAAGCGGTATGCATCCTTCGGCACGAGCTCGACGACCTGCGCGTCGATCCCCGCGACACGATCCTTGCCGAGCGACTTCGCGTCGTAGACGGACATCACGTGCTCGCCGCTCGCGCCGAGCAGCGCGGGGAACGAGTCGCGCGTCTGACGGCGCTCGACCACGCACAGCTTGCGCTCGGGTACGAATGTGTACAGCTCGTCGTTGTGGCGCAGCAGCTTGCGCGGCTTGCCGTCGAGCGTCTCGATGCGTTCGAACTCGCCGTCGCGGGACGCGACGTGCGCAATGCGCGACGACTGCACATACCCGCCGCGCTGATAGACGAACGTGCCTTCGTAGCTCTGCTGCTGCGCCGCTTGCTGGACGCGGTCGAGCCAGTCCGCGGCACCCTTGCGGGTCGCGACGGGATCGTCCGGTTGCTGGGCGCTGGCAGGAAGGGATTGAACGGACAACAGGGCGGCTGCGCAAAGCAGGAGGGCCGGCAGCCGCTTCCATCCGGAGATGGTTTGATTCAACTGCAATGTCCGCATCGGGTTTATTGGCCTGGCGTGGTGGTCACGGCAGCGCGGATCAGCGGCATCGAACCCGTGACGACGGGCTGCTGCGCGAATTGCTGGTGCGCTTCAAGGTATTGGTCGAGGCTGGCGTCGCGGATGATGTTGACGTCCTGCAGCCCCGGCTGGGCCGATGCCTGCGCAACCGTCACGCGCTGCAGGTTGCCGCCTTGCGGCGCACCGGCCGACGCGACCTGGACGGCGCCCGGGGCACCGGCCGTTTGCATTTGCGGGACGACGATCCACGTCAGCGTGGCCGCCGCGGCGGCAACCGCGAACGCGGGCACGACGCGCCGGCGCAGCGACAGCAGCTTGCGCGCGACGGGCGCGGCCGCCGGCGCGAGCAGGTGCGGCTCGCTTTCGAGCGCAGCCGACATGCGCGCGGTGAACGCGACGCTCAGCGCGGGCGACAACGCCAGTTCGTCCGAGCGCAGCGCATCGCCGATCAGGTGGTAATGGGCCCACGCAGCGCGATCCGCGCGGTTGAGCTCAGCCAGAAACTGCCCGTTGTCCGGGCCATCGAACATTTCGCCGTCGACCAGCGCGGAAAGGCGCTCGCCGCGCGAGCACGCTTGCGACTGCGTATTGACCGACCCCATGATGCTCCCCATCTTGCACACCCCGTCGTGACTTCACGACTCTAACCGTAACTAGACCCCGACCCGCGTCGCTCCGCCTGTCGCGCTTACCAGCGCTTGCCTTCGGGCGTATCGAGCAGCGGACGCAATTTGGCAGCGATTGCCTCGCGTGCACGGAAGATCCGCGACCGGACCGTCCCGATCGGACAGCCCATCATTTCCGCGATCTCTTCGTAGCTCAGGCCCTCGATCTCGCGCAGCGTAATTGCCTGGCGCAGTTCCTCGGGCAGCAGAGCCATGGCAGCGTTGACCGTCTCGGCAATCTGCTTGCTCATCAACATCGACTCAGGCGTGTTGATATCCCTTAGTTGGTCTGCGTCGGAGAAAGTTTCCGCTTCCTCCGCATCGGCCTCGGTCGAGGTCGGCGCCCGGCGGCCTTGCGTCGCAAGGTAGTTCTTCGCCGTGTTGACGGCAATTCGGTACAACCACGTATAGAACGCCGATTCGCCGCGGAATTGCGGCAGCGCACGATACGCCTTGATGAACGCGTCCTGGGCCACATCCTCGACCTCGGCGGGATCCCGCACGAGGCGCGAGATCAGCCGAATGATCTTGCGGTGGTATTTGGAGACCAGGAGTTCGAACGCCGCCTTGTCGCCCTTCTGTACGCGTTCGACCAGAGCCTGATCGATTTCTTTTTCACTCACCTGACAAATCCGTTAACTAGGGATGCAACGCGGAGCGTCATTGTAACGTTCCCGCGCCGGACGCTGGTTACGGTACGTAACCGCGCCGCCGTCATGCCCGACCCGCCGCGCCCGCCGTCTTCGCCAGCACGGAAAGCGCGCTGAACGATGCGGCGTCGAGCGCATCGGCCGGAATCAGCAGCGGCCGGGCCCGCCGGGCACCCTGCCCGACCGACAGCACCAGCAGCAGGCTGCTCCAGTGCGCATGCCCCGTCACGCGGCCACGGGCCAGCAGGCGCCCGGTGCGGCCAAACGCCGCAATTTCCCCGAACGCGTCGATCCGCAACTCGGCCGGCAGCCGGCGGGCACAGGCCCGTGCGGCGCATACGGCCAGCAGCGCGGCCGTCACGGCCGACACGCATGCGCCCGCAGCAGCGCCCGCGCGCGGCGCCCAGAACAGGTAGGCCGACGCGGCAGCCGACGCGACGAACGCGGCCAGCACGACATATGACACGGCCGAGGCCCGCAACGCAAAGCGCTGCGGACGCCCGGCCGGCGCATCGAATGGACTCGTCAAGTGACTGCGGCGTCAGACGCGCTTGAACACCAGCGTGCCGTTGGTACCGCCGAAGCCGAAGTTGTTCTTCACGGCCACGTCGATCTTCATGTCACGCGCGGTGTTCGCGCAGTAATCGAGATCGCACTCGGGGTCCTGGTTGAAGATGTTGATGGTCGGCGGCGACACGTTGTTGTGCAGCGCGAGCACCGTGAACACCGACTCGAGGCCGCCCGCGCCGCCCAGCAGGTGGCCCGTCATCGACTTCGTCGAGTTCACGACGATCTTGTACGCATGCTCGCCGAAAGCCGCCTTCACCGCATCGGACTCGTTCTTGTCGCCCAGCGGCGTCGACGTGCCATGCGCGTTCAGGTACTGGACCTCGTCCGCGTTCACGCCGGCGTCGCGCAGCGCCGCGACCATGCAGCGGCGCGGGCCGTCCATGTTCGGCGCGGTCATGTGGTACGCATCGCCCGTCATGCCGAAGCCCGAGACTTCCGCGTAGATCTTCGCACCGCGCGCCTTCGCCGCTTCGTATTCCTCGAGCACCATCACGCCCGCACCTTCGCCCAGCACGAAGCCGTCGCGGTCCTTGTCCCACGGTCGGGACGCGGTGGCCGGATCGTCGTTGCGGGTCGACAGCGCGCGCGCTGCCGCGAAACCGCCGATGCCGAGCGGCGACACCGTCGATTCGGCGCCGCCCGCGACCATCACGTCGGCGTCGCCGGCCTGGATCAGGCGCGCCGCGAGGCCGATGCTGTGCAGGCCGGTCGTGCAGGCCGTGACGGCCGCGAGGTTCGGGCCCTTCAGGCCGAACATGATGCTCAGGTGACCCGAGATCATGTTGATGATCGAACCCGGCACGAAGAACGGCGAAATCCGGCGCGCGCCGCGATCGACGTAGGTCTGGTGCGTATCTTCGATCATCGGCAGGCCGCCGATGCCGGAACCGACCAGCACGCCGATGCGTTCCGCATTGGTTTCGTTCACTTCCAGCCCGCTGTCCTTGATGGCCTGGACGCCGGCGGCGATGCCGTAATGGATGAACGTATCCATGTTCCGGGCTTCCTTCGCCGGGATGTACTCCTCGGCGCTGAACCCCTTCACTTCGCCCGCGAAATGGACGGCGAGGTTCGACGGGTCGAACTTCGTGACGGTGGCAATGCCGGACTTGCCGGCGACGAGATTGGCCCAGCCGTCGGCAACATTATTGCCAACAGGCGAAATCAGCCCCAGGCCTGTAACAACAACACGACGGCGGCTCACGGTAACCTCTTTTCCATTATTGGATGACAAAAACAAAAGCCACAGTGGCCACAGGAACCAGCCCTGCGAGCCCTGTGGCTGTTAGTCCGTCCGGCGCGAGGCCGGCAGGATGGCGCGTCAATCGCGAAGATCGCGGCGACGTGGCGGACAAGCGCGAAAGGCGCCTGTTACGCCTTGACGTTTGCGCGAGCGTAGTCGATCGCTTGCTGAACGGTCGTGATCTTCTCTGCTTCTTCGTCCGGGATTTCCATGCCGAACTCGTCTTCGAGAGCCATCACCAGTTCGACGGTGTCGAGCGAGTCGGCGCCCAGGTCGTTCACGAACGAAGCTTCGTTCTTGATCTCGGCTTCCGCGACGCCCAGTTGTTCAGCGACGATCTTCTTGACACGTTGTTCGATGTTGTCCATTACCCCTCCGAGGGAAAGTTCAGATTTACAAGTGCGCGCATTTTATCAGGTTTGCTGACGCCAAAACGCGCGTTGGCTTGATGGTCGATCAAGCGCCGATCCGCCTGAAAAACGGGATACGGCGCGGATGGTAAACGAAAATCGTTACGACATGTACATGCCGCCGTTCACGTGCAGCGTCGTACCGGTGATGTAACCGGCCTGCGGCGATGCGAGGAACGCGACGGCATGGGCAATGTCTTCCGGGCTGCCGAGGCGGCCGAGCGGAATCTGGGTCTTGAGCGCGGCCTGCTGTTCCTCCGGCAGCGTCTTCGTCATGTCGGTGTCGATGAAGCCCGGCGCCACACAGTTCACGGTGATACCGCGGCTGCCGATTTCACGTGCGAGCGCACGGGTCATGCCCGCGACGCCGGCCTTCGCGGCCGCGTAGTTGACCTGACCCGGGTTACCGGCCGAGCCGACCACCGACGTGATGTTGATGATGCGGCCGCCACGCGCCTTCATCATCGGGCGCAGCACCGCGCGCGACAGGCGGAACACCGACTTCAGGTTGGTGTCGATCACCGCGTCCCAGTCCTCGTCCTTCATCCGCATCGCGAGTTGGTCCTGCGTGATGCCCGCGTTGTTGACGAGCACGTTCAACGCACCGAATTCCTTCACGGTCGCGTCGATCAGCGCCTCGGCGGCTGCCGCGTCGTTGACGTTCAGCACCGCACCGCGACCCGTGACGCCCGCTTCCGCGAACGCCGCGGTGATCGCTGCGGCGCCCGACTCACTCGTCGCCGTGCCGATCACCGTCGCGCCCAGGCGCGCGAGTTCGAGCGCGATCGAACGGCCGATGCCGCGCGATGCGCCGGTAACGATCGCAACCTGTTTATCGAGAGTCTTGTCCATGAATCGAATATCCGTCTCTTGAGAAAAGGCGCCGCGTCAGGCGGTCACCAGCTTGAGCGCTTCGTCGAGCGACGCCGGATCGAACACCGACGCACCCGTCAGGTTGCCGTCGATGCGCTTCGTCAGGCCGGCGAGCACCTTGCCCGGACCGCATTCGATCACGTGCGTGACGCCTGTGCCTGCGATGTGCTGCACGCACTCGACCCAGCGCACCGGGCCCGCGGCCTGGCGCACCAGCGCGTCCTTGATCGCGGCCGGATCGCTGACCACGGCGACGTCGATGTTGTTGACGACCGGAATCTGCGGCGCCTTCACGTCGACGTTCGCGAGGTAGTCGCGCAACTGATCCGACGCCGGCTTGAGCAGCGACGAATGGAACGGCGCCGACACCGGCAGCGGCAGCGCGCGCTTCGCGCCCTTCGCCTTCGCGATCTCGCAGGCCTTTTCGACCGCGGCCTTGTTGCCTGCGATAACGACCTGTGCGGGTGCATTGAAGTTCACTGCTTCGACGACGCCCGCTTCCGCGGCTTCCGCGCATACCGCACGCACCGTGTCGTCATCGAGCCCCAGGATCGCGGCCATGCCGCCCTGGCCGACCGGCACAGCCGTCTGCATCGCCTGCGCGCGAAAGCGCACGAGCGGCACGGCATCCTTGAACGCGAGCGCGCCGGCGGCGACGAGCGCCGTGTATTCGCCGAGGCTGTGGCCGGCGACGATCGACGGCGCCGGGCCGCCCGCCTGCTGCCACGCGCGATAGCACGCATAGGCCGCGGTCAGCATCACGGGCTGCGTGTTGGCGGTGAGGTTCAGCTCTTCGGCCGGGCCTTCGGCGATCAGCTTGCCGAGATCCTGATTGAGTGCATCGGACGCTTCCTGGAGCGTCTCGCGCACGACGGCCAGATCGGCGAATGCGTTGAGCATGCCGACCGCCTGCGAGCCCTGCCCCGGAAATACGAATGCAAATTTCATATCGTCCCCAATTGAATCGATTCGGACGGCGCGCACGAATGGCGCGCCGGTGGGATCCGCGCGCAGCAGTCGCGCGCCGCGGATCAATAGCGGAAGACCGACGCGCCCCAGGTGAAACCGCCGCCGACGCCTTCGATCAGCACGTGCTGGCCACGCTGGATGCGACCGTCGCGTACCGCGGTGTCGAGCGCCAGCGGGATCGACGCGGCCGACGTGTTGCCGTGCTGGTCGACCGTCACGACCATGCGCTCCTGCGGCAGGCCGAGCTTGCGGCAGGTGCTGGTCATGATGCGGATATTGGCCTGGTGCGGAATCAGCCAGTCGATCTGCTCGGGCGCGAGATTCGCCTTCGCAAGCGCCTCGATCGCGACCTTCTCGAGCACGTTGACCGCGAGCTTGAACACGGCCTGCCCGTCCATGTACAGGAACGCGCTGCCTTCGATCACGCCGCGGTTGACGTTGCCCGGCGTGCAGAGGATATGCGAGTAGCTGCCGTCCGCGTGCAGCGCGCTGCCGAGCACGCCCGGCTCTTCCGACGCGGACAGGATCACCGCGCCCGCGCCGTCGCCAAACAGCACGCAGGTCGTGCGGTCCTTGAAGTCGAGAATGCGCGAGAACGTCTCCGCGCCCACCACGAGCGCGGTGCGGTGCTGGCCGCTGCGGATGAAGCTGTCGGCCGTCGCCATCGCGTACGCGAAGCCCGAACACACGGCCTGCACGTCGAAGGCCGCGCCGCCGTTCTTGATGCCGAGCTTGTTCTGCAGCAGGCACGCGGTGCTCGGGAACACGAAATCGGGGGTCGAAGTCGCGACGATGATCAGGTCGATCGACTGCGGATCGATGCCGGCGGCCTCGATCGCGCGACGCGACGCCTCGAGCGCGAGGTCGCTGGTCGTGACGTCCGGTGCGGCGAAATGGCGCGCATGGATGCCCGTGCGCGCAACGATCCATTCATCGCTCGTCTCGATGCCTTCCTTCGCAAGACGATCGGTCAACTGCTGGTTCGTGACGCGGTCGGGCGGCAGGTAGCTGCCCGTGCCGAGCACGCGGGAATAGAGAGTCGATTGGGCCATTTATGCTTTAGAGGATTGCGCAGCGGAAGGTTCGGCGTGATGGCCTGCGGCGGGGCTTGCATGGCCCGCGCCGCCCGCGTTGTGTTCGCCGTCGCCGAGCGACACCGAATTATCCGCCATCGCACGCGTGAGGCGCTCCAGCACGCCGTTTTTGACGGCATCATACCCGCGTTTGATTGCCCACTCAAACGCGTAGGCATCGGCCGAACCATGGCTCTTGATCACGAGGCTCTTCAGCCCCAGCAGCGCCGCGCCGTTGTACTGGCGGTGATCGACACGCTTCTTGAAACGCATCAGGACAGGCAGCGCGAGCAGCGCCATCAGCTTCGACATCAGCGAACGGCCGAACTCTTCGCGGATGATGTCCGACAGCATCTGCGCGAGCCCCTCGGACGTCTTCAGCGCGACGTTGCCGACGAAGCCGTCGCACACGATCACGTCGACCGTGCCCTTGTAGATGTCGTTGCCTTCGACGTTGCCACGGAAGTTGAGCGTGCTGGCGCGCAGCAGTTCGCCTGCGCGCTTGATCGTCTCGTTGCCCTTGATCATCTCTTCGCCGATGTTCAAGAGGCCGATCGTCGGACGCTCCTTGCCTTCCAGCGCAGCCACGAGCGCGTGCCCCATTTCCGCGAACTGCAGCAGGTGCTGCGGTTCGCAGTCGACGTTCGCGCCGAGATCCAGCATCATCGTGTAGCCGGTCGGGTTCGGCAGCGCGAACGCGATCGCGGGCCGCTCGATGCCGGGCAGCGTCTTGAGTACGTAACGGGAAACGGCCATCAGCGCGCCGGTATTGCCGGCGGAGATGCAGGCCTGCGCCGCGCCTTCCTTGACGTGGTTGAGTGCGACGCGCATCGAAGAATCCTTCTTCTTGCGCAGCGCCACTTCGACAGGGTCGTCCATCGCCACGACTTCGGTGGCGGGAACGATGGTCAGCGCGGGATCGTCGAGGACTTTCAGCTTTTTCAGCTGAGCGCGGATCGCGCTTTCGATGCCGACGAGCATCAGGTGCGCATCGGGATGCGCGCGGACGAACTTGACTGCCGCGGGAACGGTCACGGACGGGCCGTGGTCGCCTCCCATGCAATCGATTGTGAGCTTTACGGTCATGGAATGCGACGAATTTCAGGCACAAAAAAGCGGCAGTTGAATGCCGCCTTTTTGTTGAGCCAGGAAAGTGTCAAGCGAACCAGTTGTCACGCGAACGGCAAACGTAGCGCGCAACGCGTGACTTGACGCTTAGTCGTTCTTCGTCTTGACGACTTTCTTGCCGCGGTAGTAGCCGTTCGGGCTGACGTGGTGACGCAGATGCACTTCACCCGTGCTCGGCTCGACTGCCAGCGGCGCTGCCGTCAGGAAATCGTGCGAACGATGCATGCCGCGCTTCGACGGCGACTTCTTGTTTTGCTGGACTGCCATGACTAACTCCTAAATAATTTTCCGGATTCTAACACAGCCCGATCCGGCGCTTAACTACCCTGGCCCAAAGCCTTTACGCCTTCCCGCGCCACAACTGCTTAGTGTTTCTTGGTGCCGTCACCGCCCTTCTTCAGCGCTTCCAGCGCCGCGAACGGATTCGGCCGTTTGCCTTCGTCCCCGGCTTCGTCGGACTCCTCGTCCGTCTCTTCCGCGGGACCGCTCGCACCCGACACGAGGCTTTCGTGAACTGCCGGGCAAACCTCGTGCTTGGGCACGAGCGGCAACGAAAGCAGCAATTCCTCTTCGATCAAGTCGACGAGATCGAACTGGCGTGAGCCCACGATCACATCGGCTTCATCGTCGTCGAGCGGAAATTCTTCAGCTTCTTCTTCGGTCGCGACGACCCGGTACGTCATGTCGACGTCGAACGTCTGGTCGTACGGGGTCATGCAGCGCTGGCACGTGAGCCACGCATGACCGTGCACCGCGAGGCGCAGATACGGCTGCTGCCCGTCGGCGCCGTCGTCCTGCAACTCCTTCTGGGTGAACCCTTCTGCCTGCCATGTGAAGACCGTGTCGCGATCTGGCGCGTCCGCGGGCACTTCGTTTAACATGCGCGGCAGTTGCGAGAGGTGCACCGCGCCTGCTGCCTGCCGCCCGCTGCGGGCAAACTCGAACAGGTCGACTGCATGCGGATCAAGTGGCGCCGCAGCAGGTTTGCCAGAAGAAGTGTTCATGTGCGCTCCTGCCTACAGGCTGACTTGCGGATCCGGCTTGGTGCCGCTCGCGTACGGGTGACCGTACTTTACTTCCGAAGACCCGGCAGGCGCCACCACAACGGAAGCCTGCCGACGAAAAGCGGGAAAGCATACCTGTTTTACCTTTTGCAGTCAATCACTTAAGCTTGCGTCCGCAGCAACGCTGCGCAACACCCGACGACTCACCAATCCCACCGACCATGCCGGATACCGTTTGCCGCCCGCCGCGGCTGATTCTTGCCTCCAGTTCACGCTACCGCCGCGCGCTCCTCGAGCGCCTCGGCATCCCCTTCGACGTCGTGTCGCCCGACCTCGACGAAACCCCGCGCGACGGCGAGACGCCGGCCGCGACCGCACTGCGCCTTGCGGGCGCGAAAGCGCGCGCCGTCGCCGCGACGATCGACGCGCCGGACGGCGTGCTCGTGATCGGGTCCGACCAGGTTGCGACCTTCGACGGGCTCCAGATCGGCAAACCCGGCACGCATGAGCGCGCGCTCGCGCAACTCGTGTCGATGCAGGGCCGCGAAGTCGAATTCCACAGCGCGCTCTGCCTGTATGACAGCCGCACGGGCGAAGCACAGGTCGAGGACGTCGTCACGCGCGTGCGTTTCCGCTCGCTGCCCGAGGTCGAACTCGATGCGTACCTGCGCGCGGAAACGCCGTACGACGTCGCCGGCAGCGCCAAGTCGGAAGGGCTCGGCATCGCGCTGCTCGACGCGATCGACTCGAACGACCCGACGGCACTCGTCGGCCTGCCGCTGATCGCGCTCACGCGGATGCTGCGCGCCGCCGACTATCCGCTGTTTGCAACCACCCGTGGAGACCGCACATGACGGCCGGCACGCTCTATCTCGTTCCGAACACGCTCGGCGAAGGCGACGAATCGATGCTCGCGGCCGTCCTGCCCGCGGCCGTGCAGGCACGCGCCGGCACGCTCGGCTATTACATCGGCGAGAACGCTAAGACGACGCGCGCGTTTCTGAAGAAGATCGGCACGACGCGCCCGATCCAGGAAATCGAGATCAGCGAACTGAACGTCAATACGCCGGCCGGCCAGATCGACCGGCTGCTCGCGCCCGTGCTGGCCGGTGCGGACGCCGGCCTCGTATCCGAAGCCGGCTGCCCGGCCGTCGCCGATCCCGGCGCCTTGCTGGTGCGCCGCGCACACGAGCGCGGCGTGAAGGTCGTGCCGCTCGTCGGGCCGAGTTCGATCCTGCTCGCGCTGATGGCATCGGGCCTGAACGGCCAGAGTTTCGCGTTCAACGGCTACCTGCCGGTCGACGCGGCCGCGCGCGCGAAACGCCTGCGCGAACTCGAGCAGCTGTCACGCAAGGCGCGCCAGACGCAGATCTTCATCGAAACGCCGTACCGGAATCAGGCGATGCTCGACACGCTCGTCGCGACCTGCGCACCGTCGACGCAGATCTGCGTCGCGGCCGACCTGACCCTCGCGACCGAGACGATCGCGAGCCGCACCGTGACGGACTGGAAAAAGGCGCCTGCGCCGAATCTGCACAAGCGTCCTGCGATCTTCCTGCTGCTGGCGAACTGAAGCCGCGACCGGCGGCTGCCCGGCAGCCGATCGGCGGGCCATCGCGACCCGCCCGCTTCCGGTCAGCGCAGGCTGACCGACGCGCCGCCGGCCGTCAGCGCCTTCATCGCGGCGCCGCCGACGGCCGCGCCGAACTTGCGCGCGACACGGTTCGTCAGGCTTTCCTTCACCGTATAGTCGACGAGATCGGGCGCCTTCAGCACGTCGCGCGCGACCGTGTCGGTCGTGCCGAAGCCGTCGGCGAGCCCGAGCTCGACGCTCTTCTCGCCGGTCCAGAACAGGCCCGAGAACATGTCGGGCGTCTCGTGCAGCCGCTTGCCGCGGCCATCCTTCACCGCCTTGATGAACTGCGCGTGCACCTGATCGAGCAACGCCTGCGCATGCGCGTCCATCTTCGGCGTGTCGGGCGAGAACGGGTCGTAGAAGCCCTTGTTTTCGCCCGACGTATGCAGGCGCCGCTCGACGCCGAGCTTGCCCATCAGGCCGGTAAAGCCGAACCCGTCCATCAGCACGCCGATCGACCCGACGATGCTCGCCTTGTCGACGAAGATCTTGTCGGCCGCGGACGCAATGTAATAGCCGCCCGATGCACACATGTCGGTCACGACGACGTACAGCGGCTTGTCCGGATGCTTCGCGCGCAGCCGCCGGATCTCGTCGTAGACCATCCCGGCCTGCACCGGGCTGCCGCCCGGGCTGTTGATCCGCAGCACGACGCCGGCCGTACCGTCGTCGTCGAACGCGGCGTCGAGCGCCGTGTTGATGTCGTCGGCGTTCGCGTTGACGCCGGCGGCGATCTCGCCGTCGATCGTCACGAGCGCCGTATGCCGCCCGCTCGCCGAGAACTTCGCATCGCTCGAGAAATCGATCAGCGCGAACGCAAGCAGCACGAACACGCCGAGGAACGCGAAGCGGAAGAAGATCTTCCAGCGCCGTGCCGCGCGCTGCTCCTTGACGGCCGCGAGCGCGATCCGCTCGAGCGCCGCACGCTCCCAGTTCGGTTCACGGCTGTCGGGACGGGAGGAGGAATCCGGGGAATTCGGTTGGTCGGCCATGCGGTGTTGTCGTCAGTCGGTCGTGGCGGAAACGGCGGGACGCAGGTCGGCGTCGGGCACCCAGAATACCGCACGCCCGTCGGCCGTGTCGCGCTCGTCGACCTCGACAGGCCGCAGCCGGCCGCCCCGGCACGGGCCGCCGACGCACTTGCCGGTGTTCGGCTCGTAGATCGCGCCATGCGTCGCGCACATCAGGTAGAGGCCCGACGATTCGAAGAACTGCCCTTCGGCCCAGTCGAGCTCCATCGGCACATGCGCGCAGCGGTTCAGGTAACCGTATGCGCGCCCCTCGTAGCGCACGAAGAACACGACGGCCTGCTCGCCGCGCAGCGTCGCGTCGACGCGCACGCCGGCACCGCCGTCGGCGAGGGCATCCGATGCGCACACACGCATCGCGTCCGGCGCCGCGCTCATGCGTGCTCCCGCAACCACGCGGCCAGCGCTTCGACGTCCGGCGCGACGAAGCGCGGCGTGAGCGCAGCCAGCGCATCGGCCGTGTGCGCGCCGTAAGCGACACCGACGCCGGCCGCCCCGGCACTCGCGGCCATCTGCAGGTCGTGCGTCGTGTCGCCGATCATCACGGTGCGAGAAAGATCCTGCCCCAGTTCCCGGGACAGCTCATGCAGCATCGCCGGATGGGGTTTAGAGAAAGTCTCGTCCGCGCAGCGCGTCGCATCGAACAGGCTCGTCAGCTTCGACTGGTCGAGCACGCGATTCAGCCCGACCCGGCCCTTGCCGGTTGCCACCGCGAGCAGATAACCGGTGTCGCGCAGCTCGGCGAGCAGTTCGCGCACGCCGGCGAACAGCTCGATGCGCTGGTCGTCGAGCAGATAGTGGTAGCGGTAGCGCTCGGCGAGCCGCGAATAGTCGGACGGATCGAGGGTCGGAGCGGTAATCTGCAGCGCGTCGCGCAGGCCGAGGCCGATCACGTAGCGCGACGCCTCGTCGGACGGCGTGGGCAGGCCGAGATCGCGGCATGCGGCCTGGATGCTGTGCGCGATGTGCGCAGTCGAATCCATCAGCGTGCCGTCCCAGTCGAAGACGATCAGGTCAAATTGCTGTCGAGCCATGCGGTTCAGGTTCAGGCGGTATCGCGCAATGCGCTGAGTTGGTCGAGGAAGCGCCGGCATTCGTCCGGCAGCGGCGCATCGAACTGCAGCGCCTCGCCGGTCAGCGGGTGGGCGAGCCGCAGCCGGTGCGCATGCAGGAACATCCGTTTCAACGACGGCTGCGCATTCGCGCGCGCCAGCGCCTTGTTCAGTGCGAAATCGCCATACTTGGCGTCGCCGGCGATCGGCAGGCCGAGATGGGCGAGATGCACCCGGATCTGATGGGTCCGACCCGTTTTGAGTTCCGCTTCGACGAGCGCGTAGTCCGGCCAGCGGTCGACGAGGTTGAACACCGTATGCGACGGCAGCCCGTCGTCCTGCACGCGCACGCGGCGCTCCCCTTCCGGGGTCGAATACTTGAACAGCGGCGCCTTCACCGCGCGACGGCGGCCCCAGTCGGGCTGCCATTCGCCGTGCACGCACGCGAAGTAGCGCTTGTCCATCCGGTTCTCGCGAATCTGCTCGTGCAGGCCCACCAGCGCCGTGCGCTTCTTCGCGAGCATCAGGATCCCGGACGTCTCGCGGTCGAGCCGGTGCACGAGTTCGAGGAACTTCGCACGCGGGCGCGCCTGGCGCATCTGCTCGATCACGCCGAACGCGACGCCGCTGCCACCGTGGACCGCGACCCCCGCCGGCTTGTCGATGACGAGCATCGCGTCGTCCTCGTACAGCACGTGGAAATTCGCGGGCGGCACGACGGGCGTGTCGGCGCGCGCGAGGTCCGCCGCCGCCACGCGCACGGGCGGCACACGAACGATGTCGCCAAGGGCCAGACGGTACTGCGCGTCGATCCGGCCCTTGTTCACACGCACTTCGCCGCTGCGCAGGATCCGGTAAATATGGCTTTTGGGCACGCCTTTACAGACGCGCAACAGGAAGTTGTCGATCCGCTGACCGGCCGAGTTTTCGTCGATCTCGATCATCGATACCTGGCCGCTTGCGACCGAATTCTGGGATATTTTGCCTAACTCATTCATACTGAATATAATTTTGCCCAGCTTGACGTTGTGGGTGGCCTGACCGGCCGGCCCCGACCGAATCGGGCAAGGCGCAAGCGCAAACCGCTATTTTACTTGCGCCGGGGGTCCGCTGCTCGCCCCTAATCAAAGAGATGCAGCAAGTTGCACGCACGGCACCGCTCGCCGGCAAGGATCGCGCCCACAGGCGGATTCGGTCGGCAAGGTGCCGCGGTAACGGAAAGTTGGTTGAAAAGAATTTGATCGGCAGCCAGACGGCGCGAAGTGCGTCCGCAAGCTGCCGGTTGCGAAAAT
This sequence comes from Burkholderia sp. ZZQ-2, assembly GCF_050768715.1. Taxonomy (NCBI): domain Bacteria; kingdom Pseudomonadati; phylum Pseudomonadota; class Betaproteobacteria; order Burkholderiales; family Burkholderiaceae; genus Burkholderia; species Burkholderia sp. ZZQ-2. Next base: position 27,939 of record NZ_LDVA01000359.1, read on the forward strand.
TACGGCGTTGCGCCCGATTTGGTTCCGCGAAGCGTGCGGGACTTGGCGACGTCAAACCAGGGAAGTACACCCCAAGCGGGAAAGTCGGGCTGGATTCGATACTCCCCGCTGCGGCCCAAGCCGCAGCATCTGCCGCCCGTCGGCGCGCGCGACGCATTGCGCGCGCCCGTGGCAATGCCCGGACTCAGGCTTAGCGCGCTTGTGCAGCGTGCGGTGTGTGAACGCCGTGCTTTGAAGCCGTATTCGCAGGTGCCCTACGGCCGCCGGCCCCGTCTTTCGGGGCCCAAGCGCCTCTTCAGGCAATTCTCCCCGCCATCGTTCCCGCTCCAGCGTGCTTGTGACAACACAACAAGGTGCGGCCTGCCGTCGTTCCCGCCCTCGCGACTGACAACCGCGAGGCGCCGGCAGCGGAGCCGCCTGGAGCCGTTCATGAAACGCATGCTGTTCAATGCGACGCAGCAGGAGGAGCTGCGCGTCGCCATCGTCGATGGGCAGAAGCTCATCGACATCGACATCGAAACCGCCGGGCGCGAACAGCGCAAAGGCAATATCTACAAAGGTGTCATCACCCGTATCGAGCCGTCGCTCGAAGCGTGCTTCGTCAATTACGGCGAAGACCGCCACGGGTTCCTGCCGTTCAAGGAAGTCGCCCGCCAGTATTTCAAGGAAGGCATCGACATGCGCTCCGCGCGCATCCAGGATGCGCTGCGCGAAGGCCAGGAGCTGATCGTCCAGGTCGAAAAGGAAGAGCGCGGCAACAAGGGCGCCGCCCTCACCACCTTCATCTCGCTCGCCGGCCGCTACCTGGTGCTGATGCCGAACAACCCGCGCGGCGGCGGCGTGTCGCGCCGGATCGAAGGCGACGAGCGTCAGGAACTGCGCGAAACGATGGCGCAACTGCAGATTCCGGACGGCATGAGCATGATCGCCCGTACCGCGGGCATCGGCCGCAGCGCCGAGGAACTGCAGTGGGACCTGAACTACCTGCTGCAACTGTGGCGCGCGATCGAAGCGGCGTCGCAAAGCGGCAACGCCGGCCAGCCGATGCTGATCTACCTGGAATCGAGCCTCGTGATCCGCGCGATCCGGGACTATTTCCAGCCCGATATCGGCGAAATCCTGATCGATACGAACGAGATCCACGATCAGGCCCGTGCATTCATGGATATCGTGATGCCGGACAACGTCGCGAAGGTGAAGCGCTACCACGACGACGTGCCGCTGTTCTCCCGCTTCCAGATCGAGCACCAGATCGAGACCGCGTACTCGCGTACGGTGCCGCTGCCGTCGGGCGGCGCGATCGTGATCGACCACACCGAAGCGCTCGTCGCGATCGACGTGAACTCGGCGCGCGCGACCAAGGGCGCGGACATCGAGGAAACGGCGACCCGCACGAACCTCGAAGCGGCCGACGAAGTCGCCCGCCAGCTCCGCCTGCGCGACCTCGGCGGCCTGATCGTGATCGATTTCATCGACATGGAATCGGCGAAGAGCCAGCGCGAAGTCGAGCAGCGCCTGAAAGACGCGCTCAAGCATGACCGCGCGCGCGTCCAGATGGGCAAGATCTCCCGTTTCGGCCTGATGGAACTGTCGCGCCAGCGCCTGCGTCCGGCCCTGTCGGAAGGCAGCCACGTGACCTGCCCGCGTTGTAACGGCACCGGCCACATCCGCGATACCGAATCGTCCGCGCTGCAGGTCCTGCGGATCATTCAGGAAGAAGCGATGAAGGAAAACACCGCGGCGATCCACTGCCAGGTGCCGGTCGAGGTGACCGCCTTCCTGCTCAACGAAAAGCGTCAGGAAATCAACAAGATCGAGTCGCGCTTCAAGGTCGGCATCGTGCTGATCCCGAACAAGCACCTCGATACGCCGCACTACAAGCTCGAGCGCCTGCGCCACGACGACGCACGTCTCGACGATCCGCGCGCATCCTGGAAGATGGCCGAGGAAGCGGCCCGCGAACTCGAGTCGGAAACCGGCTACAGCAAGCGCGCGGCGGAAGTGAAGCCGAAGCAGGAAGCCGCGGTCAAGGGCATCACGCCCGAGCGTCCGGCGCCGAGCCCGGCACCGCAGCGTCCGGTCGAACCCGTTGCCGCGCCCGCGCCCGTCGCGCCGGCAAGCGGCGGTTTCATCGGCTGGCTGAAGGGCCTGTTCGGCGTGGCGCCGGCTCCGGCGCCCGCACCGGTTGCCCCGGCACCGGCGAAGGAGCAGGCAGCCCGCCCGGCTCGCGGCGAACGCGCCGAGAAGTCCGAGCAACGCGGCGAACGCGGCGGCGATCGCAACCGCAACCGTCGCGGCGGCGCCCAGCAGGCACAAGGCGGACGCGACCAGGCAGCGGCAGGCCGCGGCCAGCAGCAACGCCAGGAACGCGAAGGCAAGGAAGTGCGTGAAGCACGTGAGCCGCGCGAGAACCGCGAACCGCGCGAGGGCCGTGAGCCGCGTGAAGGTCGCGAGATCCGCGAAGGCCGTGAGGGTCGCGAAGGTCGCGAGGGCCGTGGCCCGCGCGAAGGCCGCGAGCCGCGTGAAAGCCGTGAACCGCGCGAGAACCGCGAACCGCGCGAGCGTGCCGAGCAGCCGGAAGGCGTCGAAGCCGCCGGCCGTGGCGAGCGTCAGGAACGTCGCGAGCGCGGCGAGCGCCGCAAGCCGACCCAGCATGCGGCTACGCTCGAAACGGTCAACCGTGGCGAAACGCATCCGGAACCGGACGCCGACAAGGCCGTCGCCGAGGCCCTGCCCGGCGCCGAGCTGGCAGCCGACGCGGAAGCCGGCGCGCGTGATGGCGAGGAACGTCGCCGTCGCCGTCGCGGCCGCCGCGGCGGTCGCCGCGAGCGCGAGGAAGACGGCGCAGTCGTCGACCACGCCGAGCAAGGCGCAGATGGCGAAACCGCCGTGCAAGCCGTGACGCCGGAAGCACCGGCTGCTGCCGAACCGGCCCACACGGCCGCACCGGCAGTCGTCGTGGCCGCGGCTGCGGCAGGCGCCGTCGTCGCCGAAGCAGCGGTCGAGCACCACGCCGAACCGGTTGCGCCGGCCGCTGTCGAGCCGCAGCCGGCAACGGTACACGTCGAAGCGGCTCCGGTCGAACCGGCGGTTGTTGCCCACGCGGCAGAACCGGCTCCGGTCGCACCGGCCGTCGAAACGGAAGCCGGTCCGGCTCCGGTCGCGGTTTCGCCGACGGACGCGTTCGAAGTGCCGGCAGCGCCTGCCGCGGTCGAAGCACCGCAGTCCGCGCCCGTCGAGCAAGCCGCACCGGCCGTGGCGATCGAAGTCGCTCCGGCGGCTGTCGAGCCGGCACCGGTCGAAGCTGCGCCGGTCGAGGCCGTCGCAGCACCGGCACCGGTTCCCGCACAACCGGCAGCCGCGCCCGCTTCGGCGAGCCTGGATGTCGTGCTGGAGCAGGCCGGTCTCGTCTGGGTGAACACGGACGCCGACAAGTTCGCCGCCGCGCAGGAAGCCGCGTCGCGACTCCCGCGTCCGGCTCGCGTGCCGCGCGAACGCAAGGCACTGCCGCCGGTCGATACGGCCCCGATGCAGCAGGTCGAAACGACGCATCACTGACCGGCACATCGCCCGACCAGGAAAAGCCCGCCTCCGGCGGGCTTTTTCACGTCCGCGCTGCGGGTTTCCGCCCACCGGCCCGGCCCGCCGCTTGCGGCTAAAATAGAGGCCTGGTTCGCACTTCTTTCAACATGTCCCGACGCATCATTCCTCTCGCCGACGTCAGCGGGATGCCGGACGTCTCCGGCGTCGCGCACGCCCCGGACGGCACGCTGGCCGACACGCTCGCCAGGCCGCTGCGCGACCTGCGCATTTCGGTGACGGATCGCTGCAACTTCCGCTGCGTGTACTGCATGCCGCGCGCTGTCTTCGACAAGGACTACCCGTTCCTGCCGCACAGCGCGCTGCTCACGCATGAGGAAATCGAACGCGTGGCGCGACTCTTTGTCGCACATGGCGTCGAGAAGATCCGCATCACGGGCGGCGAGCCGCTGCTGCGCAAGAATCTCGAATTCCTGATCGAGCGCCTCGCCCGCCTGACCACGCATGACGGCCGCCCGCTCGACCTGACGCTCACGACCAACGGTTCGCTGCTCGCCCGCAAGGCGCGCGCGCTGAAGGACGCCGGGCTCACGCGCGTGACGGTCAGCCTCGACGCGCTCGACGATACGCTGTTCAAGCGCATGAACGATGCCGAGTTCGCGAGCGCCGACGTGCTCGACGGCATCTTCGCCGCCCAGGCCGCGGGCCTCGCGCCGGTCAAGGTCAACATGGTCGTGAAGCGCGGCACCAATGACAGCGAGATCCTGCCGATGGCGGAGCGTTTCCGCGGTACCGGCGTGATCCTGCGCTTCATCGAGTACATGGACGTCGGTACGTCGAACGGCTGGAACATGACCGAGGTGCTGCCGTCGGCGGACGTCATCGCACGCATCGCCGAACACTTCCCGCTCGTACCGCTCGAGCCGCACACGGCGGCAGAAACCGCGCAGCGCTGGGGCTACGCGGACGGCAGCGGCGAACTCGGCGTGATTTCGAGCGTCACGCAGGCCTTCTGCGGCGACTGCACGCGCGCGCGGCTGTCGACCGAAGGCAAGCTGTACCTGTGCCTGTTCGCGTCGACGGGCCACGACCTGCGCGCACTCGTGCGCGGCGGCGCGAGCGACGCCGAGATCGCGACCGCGATCGCCCGCATCTGGCAGGCCCGCACCGACCGTTATTCGCAGCTGCGCGGCAGCGCGTCTGCCGACACCGTGCCCGACGGCGCAGGCAAGCGTGTCGAGATGTCGTATATCGGCGGCTGACGCACGCTGCCCTCCGCCTTCTCGCGATGCCCGCTTCCACCTCTCCCTCGATCGCCGGCCTGCTGCTCGCAGGCGGGCGGGCCACGCGCATGGACGGCGTCGACAAGGGCCTGCAGTTGCTCGACGGCACGCCGCTCGCGCTGCACGTGCTGCGCCGTCTCTCGCCACAGGTCGACGAAACGCTGATCAGCGCGAATCGCCATGCCGATCGTTATGCCGAACTCGGTGCGCCGTTCGACGCGCGCATCGTCGCGGACGAAACGCCCGACTTCCCCGGCCCGCTCGCGGGCCTGCTCGCCGGCATGCGGGCGGCACGCGCGCCGCTCGCCGCGTGCTCGCCATGCGATACGCCCTACCTGCCCGCCGACCTCGTCGCACGGCTGCTCGCGGCGCTCGACGCGCAGCAGGCCGACATCGCCATGGCAGTGACCGTCGACGCGCAGCAGGCGCGCTCGCCGCAGCCGACGTTCGCGCTGCTGCGCACGTCGCTGGCCGACGATCTCGCCGCCCGGCTCGCGGCCGGCGACCGCAAGGTGCGTGCGTGGTACGCACGCCACAAGACGGTCGAAGTCGAGTTTCACGACGAGCGTGCGTTTTACAATGCCAACTCCTGGCAGGAACTCGCCGCGCTGGCCCGCCGCTGACGGCACTCGCGCGGTTCCCGCCCGCCGCACGCGAAACCCGCGCCCAGGCACCCTCCTCGCGCCACCGGCCACGAACCCGATACGCCTTGCGGCGCAGTCCGACTGATGACCACGCAATCCTCGCCCGCCTCCCGAAGCGCCCCCGATTCCGATGCCCCGCTGTCGCTCGCCGACGCGCAGGCACTCGCGTGCCGCTTTGCGGTGCCCGTCGCGGCGTGCGAGGCGGTGGCGCTGCGCAATGCGCTCGACCGCGTGCTCGCGGCCGACGTGAACGCACCGTTCGACATTCCCGCGTACGACAACTCGGCGATGGACGGCTACGCGTTCGACGGCAGCACCGGCACGCACGCGGCGCCGCAAGCGGATGTCGCGCTGACGGTCGCCGGCACCGCGCTCGCCGGCCATCCGTTCGACGGCACCGTGGCGGCCGGATCATGCGTGCGCATCATGACGGGCGCGCCGATGCCGGCCGGATGCGACACGGTGATTCCGCAGGAACGCGTGCGCGCCGACGGCGACACGATTCGCTTCGTCGCACATGACATCGCGCGCGGCGCGAACTGCCGCAAGGCCGGCGAGGATCTCGCGCGCGGCGCCTGCGCGCTCGCCGCGGGCCGCATCCTGCGACCGTCCGATCTCGGCCTGCTCGCGTCGTTCGGCATCACCGAGGTCACGGTGCGCCGGCGCGTGCGCGTCGCCGTGTTCTCCACCGGCGACGAACTGCGCGAGCCCGGCGAACCGCTCGGCCCCGGCGCACTGTACGACAGCAATCGCGGGATGCTGATCGCGATGCTCGAACGACTGCATGTCGACGCGGTCGACCTCGGGATCGTCCGCGACGACCCGGCCGCGCTCGAAGCCGCATTGCGCGACGCCGTCGCCGCGCAGGCCGACGCGGTGATCACGTCCGGCGGCGTATCGGTCGGCGAAGCCGATTTCACGCGCGACGTGATGGCACGGCTCGGTGACGTGACGTTCGCCAGCCTCGCGCTGCGTCCCGGCCGGCCGCTCGCGTGCGGCACGCTCGCACGCGCGCCCGGTGGCACCGGTCGCGCGCTGTTCTTCGGCCTGCCCGGCAATCCGGTCGCGTCCGCCGTGACGTTCTACGCGATCGTGCGCCCCGCACTGCTGACGCTGGCCGGCGCGCAGGCCCAGCCGCCGGCGATGCATACGGCACTCAGCACGCATGCGCTGAAGACGCGCCCGGGCCGCACCGACTACCTGCGCGGCATCGCGACACGCGCCGCCGACGGCCGCTGGCACGTCGCACCTGCCGGCTCGCAGAGCTCCGCGTCGCTGAGCAGCCTCTCGGCCGCCAACTGTTTCATCGTCCTGGGCCACGATACCGCGGCAGTCGACGCGGGCACCCCGGTCGACATCCTGCCGTTCGACGGCCTGATCTGAATTCCACTATCGGTATATCTCTACGGGGGCAATCCGCACATGAAGAAACAAATTTCGTCGATCGCCGCGGGGCAGACCGCAAAGGCGCTGATCCTCGTCTACCTGACGTTCAGCGTGCCGATCGTGCTGCTCGGCATTCTCGTCGCCTACGTTCGTTACGGGATGGTCGAACTGAGCACGATCCTGAGCGCGCTGCTGCTGAACGCCATCCTCGGCTTCGTGTTGCTGTGGATCGCGTGCCACGCGTACAACTGGGTCGCATCGCGCTTCGGCGGCATCGAGATCGTGCTGTCCGATCCGCCGGAGGAAGCGTGAGCGGCACGCCGCTGATCCGTGCGGCGCAAGCGAGCGACGTCGGTGCGATCCTCGCGCTGATGCGCGAGCTCGCCGAATTCGAGAAGCTCACGCACCTGTTCGTCGCGACCGAGGCCGATCTCGCCGACGCACTGTTCGGCGCGCGGCCTGCCGCCGAGGCACGGGTGGCCGAACACGACGGCGCGATCGTCGCGTATGCGCTGTTCTTCCACAATTATTCGACGTTCCTCGGCCGTCGCGGCCTCTATCTCGAGGATCTGTACGTGCAGCCGTCTCAACGCGGCACGGGCCTCGGCACCGCGATGCTGCGTCACCTCGCGGCCCTGGCCGTCGAGCGCCGTTGCGGGCGCTTCGAATGGTCGGTTCTCGACTGGAACCAGCCTGCGATCGATTTCTACGAGAAGATGGGCGCCACCGTGCTGCCCGACTGGCGCATCGTTCGCGTGACGGGCGACGCGCTGGACACGCTCGCCGGGCATTGAGCGCATCGCGGCCGCACCGGCAGTCGCTGCATGAAAAAACGGGCGCCGCGGCGCCCGTTTTCGTTCCGGCCGGTATCGGCAACACGCGTCACGCGTCGTCCGCATCGGCGCCGTCGCTACCTTCCGCACCGAGCAGCCCGGCCGCCGCGTCGCCCGGCAGCGCCTCGACCTGCTTCAGCTTGCGGTTCATCACGCGCGTACGCTGCTCGGCGGACTCGATCGAGCGCGTGACCGTTTCGAGCTGCGCCTTCGTACGTGCGAGCACGTCGCCGAACTTGCCGAATTCCGTTTTTACCGCGCCGAGCACCTGCCACACCTCGCTCGACCGTTGCTCGATCGCGAGTGTGCGGAAACCCATCTGCAGGCTGTTCAACAGTGCGGTGAGCGTCGTCGGGCCGGCCACCGTCACGCGATAGTCGCGCTGCAGCAGGTCGGTCAGCCCCGGGCGACGCAGGATCTCCGCATAGAGCCCTTCGGTCGGCAGGAACAACAGCGCGAAATCGGTCGTGTGCGGCGGCGCGACGTACTTCTCGGCGATCGTGCGCGCCTCGAGCCGCACGCGCGCTTCGAGCGCGCGGGCCGCTTCCTCGACCGCCACCGCATCGGCGCGCTCCTGCGCGTCGATCAGCCGCTCGTAATCCTCGCGCGGGAATTTCGCGTCGATCGGCAGCCACACGGGCGGCGCGTCGCGCGTACCGGCATCGCGCCCCGGCAGCCGGATCGCGAACTCGACGCGCTCGCTGCTCTTCGGCACCGTCGCGACGTTCTTCGCGTATTGCTCGGGCGTCAGCATCTGCTCGAGCAGCGCCTCGAGCTGCACTTCGCCCCAGGTGCCGCGCGTCTTCACGTTGGTCAGCACTTTCTTCAGATCGCCGACGCCCGCCGCGAGCGTCTGCATCTCGCCGAGCCCGCGATGCACCTGCTCGAGCCGGTCCGACACGAGCTTGAACGATTCGCCGAGCCGCTGCTCGAGCGTCGCGTGCAGTTTCTCGTCGACGGTGCGGCGCATCTCCTCGAGCTTCGCCGCGTTGTTCGTCTCGATTTCCTTCAGCCGCTGTTCGAGCGTCGCGCGCACTTCGCCGATCCGGCGATCGTTCGCCTCGGTCAGTTGCGTGAGCTGCCGGTTCAACGTGTCGCCGAACAGCCTGAGCGCGGCCGTCTGCTCCTCGCGCGCCTGCTGCGCCTGACGCTGCAGGCTCTCGCGCATCGCGTCGAACTGCTGCGCATTGCCGGCGACGAGCTTGCCGAGCTGCTGGGCGAAGCCCTCGACCTGGTTGTTTTGCACGGTCGCCACGCTCGTCAGCTGCGCGGCGAGCGTCTGCTGAAGCTGGGCGAAACTGCCGGCCAGCTCGGTGCGCGAGCCGCGCGCGTTCTCGACGATCTCGCCGCGCAATTCGCGTTCGAGCCGCTCGACCGCGCGCGCCTGCGCGTGCGCGGCGTCCTCGATCTGGTCGCCCAGTACGGCCGTATCATCGTGACGGCCAGCGCCACGCATGAGCGCGACGATCGCCACCGCGAGCGCGATGGCCAGCACGACGACCGCCGCAAGCAACAACGTCATCGTCATGCGCGCGGCTTCCCGATCACGTCAGGGTTGATCGGATTCGGCGGCCGCCCCGCGCGCGGCCCTTCGCCCAGCGCGGCGATCAGGTTGTCGGCGGCGAGGTTCGCCATCGCGCGGCGCGTTTTTTCGGTCGCGCTCGCGATATGCGGCGTCAGCACGACGTTCCGCACCTCGAGCAGCGCCGGATGCACCGTCGGCTCGCCTTCGTACACGTCGAGGCCGGCGGCGGCGATCGTCCCGTCGCGCAGCGCGACGGCCAGCGCCGCGTCGTCGACGATCCCGCCGCGCGCGATGTTGGTCAGCGTCGCGGTGGGCTTCATCTTCGCGAGTTCGGCCGCGCCGATCGTATGGTGATTTTCCTGCGTGTACGGCAGCACGAGCACGACGTGATCGGCGCGCGCGAGCAACGCATCCTTCGATACGTATTCGGCGTTCAGCTCGGCCTCGATCTCGGGCGCGACACGCGACCGGTTGTGATAGATCACCTGCATCCCGAAGCCGCGCGCGCGGCGCGCGAGCGCCTGGCCGATGCGCCCCATTCCGATCACGCCGAGCGTCGAGCCGTAGATGTCGCTGCCGAGGAACCCGTCGTAAGCCCACTTCTGCCAGTGGCCGGCGCGCAGCCAGTGCTCGGATTCGGCGATCCGGCGAGCGGCGGCCATCATCAGCGCCCAGCCGAAATCGGCGGTGGACTCGTTCAGCACGTCGGGCGTGTTGGTGCCGAGCACGTTCGCCGCGTTGAACGCAGCCATGTCGAAGTTGTTGTAGCCGACCGCCATGTTCGCCACGACGCGCAGGCGCGGCGCGGCGGCGAGCTCGGCCGCGCCGACCGGATCGCCGGCCGTCAACGCACCGTCCTTGTCGGCCAGACGCGCGGCGAGCGCGCCGGGCGCGAGTGCGTCGCCGTTGTTCCAGTCGACGTCGAAATATTGCTTGAGCCGCTCGATCACGTCCGGAAAGATCGGACGCGCGACCAGGATCTTCTGCATCGCCATCTCCGCATGCCGCGGGCGGATCGGAGTGCGTCGTGCGCCGCCGGGACCGCCCGCTCAAGGTTGAAAATCGTCAGCTTACGCCGTGAAGAAAAGCCACGACGTCAGCAGGAATACCGGTATCAGCACGACCAGCGCCCAGCCGAGATACGCGAAGAAGCTCGGCATCTTCACGCCGCGCGATTCGGCGATCGCCTTCACCATGAAGTTGGGTGCGTTGCCGATATAGCTGTTCGCGCCCATGAACACCGCGCCCGCGGAAATCGCGGCGAGCGTCGACGCGCCGGTCGTCATCAGCGACTGGGCATCGCCGCCCGCGAGGTTGAAGAACACGAGATAGGTCGGCGCGTTGTCGAGGAACGACGAAAGAATGCCCGTCGCCCAGAAGTACATCGCGTCGATCGGCTTGCCGTCCGGCCCCGTGACGAGGTGGACGATCTGCGCGAACGCGCCGTCGGCGCCGGCGCGCAGGATCACGATCACCGGCGCGATCGTCACGAAGATCCCCGCGAACAGCTTCGCGACTTCCTCGATCGGCGCCCAGTTGAACGCGTTGCCCTCGCGCGCGGAGCGCGGCGTCAGCGCGAGCGACGCGAGCGTCACGCCCACGAGCGCGACGTCGCGCACGAGGTTCTGCAGCGCGACGTGCGTGCCCCATACGTCGAACGCGATGCCCGGCTTCCAGATGCCGCTCATCAGCACGAGCGCAACCACGGCCGCGAGCAGCACGAAGTTGATCTTCCCGTCGATCGACAGCGCCGCGCCGTCCGGCGTCGGGTCGAGCACGGCCGGCCGCTCCTCGCCGCCCTTCCGGTAGAAGTACGTATCGAGCACGAAGAACAGCGTCAGCAGCACCGCGCAGATGAACAGCATCGGCAGCGCGAGGTGCGTGGTCGTCCAGAAGAAGCTCACGCCGTTCAGGAAACCGAGGAACAGCGGCGGATCGCCGAGCGGCGACAGCGAGCCGCCCGCGTTCGCGACGAGGAAGATGAAGAAGATCACGACATGCACGACATGCTTGCGGTTGTCGTTGGCGCGCAGCAGCGGCCGGATCAGCAGCATCGCGGCGCCCGTCGTACCCATCACGCTCGCGAGCAGCGTGCCGAGCGCGAGGATCGCGGTATTGAGCTTCGGCGATCCATGCAGATTGCCGTTCACGCAGATGCCGCCCGCGACCGTATAGAGCGCGGTGAGCAGCACGATGAACGGAATGTATTCCTCGAGCAGCGCATGCACGAGCGTGCCGAACGCGGTGCCCGCGCCGAACGCGAATCCGAACGGGATCAGGAACACGACCGCCCACGCGGCGGCAATCTTGCCGAAGTGGTGATGCCAGAAGACGGGGGCGACGAGCGGGAACAGTGCGATGGACAGCAGGATCCCGGCGAACGGGATACCCCAGAGGGCAGACAGCGCGGCACCGTCGAGCGTTGCGGCCGATGCAAGCGCGGGAACGGCGCCAAGCGCGATCCCCGACGCCATGCCCGCCCAGGCGGCATGTCGTTTCATGCAGAACTTCCTTGTTCGAATGGTGGTGGATGCAGCGGGCGCGTCATGCGCCCCGTACGACGATCACGTGAACGCGGTACGGGCCGTGCGCGCCCAGTACGATGGTCTGCTCGATATCGCCCGTGCGCGACGGGCCCGACACGAAATTGACCGCGCGCGGCAATTCGCCGCGCTCCGCGCGGATCAGCGCAAATGCGTCTTCATGACCGGCAACGATCCGCGACGCGGGAACGATCGCGATGTGCGTTTCCGGCAACAGGCCCGCCGACGCATAGGTGTCGGGGCCGGACAGCAGCACCAGCGAGCCCGTTTCGGCGGTCGCGCAAAAACAGCCGGTAAGGCCGACCAGATCGCCGTCGCGCGGCTTGCGGAACTCGACCGACAGGCCTGCGCCCGCCCAGTCGAAATCGGCCAGCGTGCGCCATGCGACGGCCTGCGTCGGCAGGCCGTGAGCGGACAGGTAGCGGGCCGCGGCGGCCGGCACATCGGCAAGCGCCGCGACTTCGTCGACCGTCGTCGACAGACGGGCCGCTTCGTCGACGAATGCCCCGACGAGGTCGGCCGGCGCCGGCGGGCGCGGGCCCTCCGGATGACGGGCGAGATAGTCGGCAACGCCGTCGCGCTCGGCCGCATCGGGTTCGGCCGCACGCCCCTGCGCCGCGCGAATGCGCGCGAGGATCTGGCGACGGGCAGCGGAAGTGTCCATGAACGGTCCTCGTGACGTTGGCGGGCGATACCGTCGGATTATACCGGCCGGCCCCGCCGCGACGCAGTTTTGGCCGTTCGGCCGACGCTTACTTCGACGCGCCTTCCTCGACCGGCTGCGCGATGCCGAACACCTGGCGCAGGTACGCGAGATACGCCTTGTCGTCGCACATGCTCTTGCCCGGCGTATCCGACAGTTTCGCGACCGGCTGCCCGTTGCAGCGAACCATCTTGATCACGATCTGCAGCGGCACGTAGCCGAGGTCGTTCGTGAGGTTGGTGCCGACGCCGAATGCGAGCTTGCAGCGGCCGCGGAACCGTTCGTACAACTGCATCACCTTCGGGATGTCGAGCGCATCCGAGAACACGAGCACCTTGGTGCGCGGGTCGCAGCGGTTCGCCTCGTAGTGGCGCAGCATGCGCTCGCCCCACTCGAACGGATCGCCCGAATCGTGGCGCGCGCCGTCGAACAGCTTGCAGAAGTACATGTCGAAGTCGTTCAGGAACGCGTCCATCCCGTAGACGTCCGACAGCGCGATCCCGAGGTCGCCGCGATATTCCTTCGCCCACATCTCGAAACCGTAGATCTGCGAATCGCGCAGCCGCGGGCCGAGCGCCTGGCACGCCTGCAGATACTCGTGCGCCATCGTGCCGAGCGGCGTGATGCCGTGCTTCATCGCGTACAGCACGTTGCTCGTGCCGGCGAACTGCGGGCCGAGCCCGTCGCGCAGCGTGAGGGCGACTTCCTCGTGCCACACCTTCGAGAAGCGCCGGCGCGTTCCGTAGTCGGCGATCTTGCAGTCGGCGAACTCGGGCTTCGCGCCGAGCAGCTTGATCTTCTCGCACAGCCGCTCGCGACCTTCGCGATAGTCGGGCTCGCGCTGCGTGTTGCGGAAATAGACTTCGTTGACGATCGCGAGCACCGGGATCTCGAACAGGATCGTGTGCAGCCACGGCCCCTCGATCACGATGTCGATCTCGCCGTTGCCCTTCGGCGATGGCGTGATCGAGATGTATTTCTCGTTCAGGTGGAACAGCGCGAGGAAGTCGACGAAATCGCTCTTGATGAAGCGCATGCGCCGCAGGTAGTCGAGTTCGACGTCGGTGAAGCGCAGCGAACACAGGCCGCGCACCTCGTCGCGGATCTCGTCGATGTACGGCACGAGATCGACGCCGGGCGTACGGCACCGGAAGCGGTACTCGACGTTTGCGGCAGGAAAGTGATGCAGGACGACCTGCATCATCGTGAACTTGTAGAGATCCGTGTCGAGCAGCGAAGTGATGATCATGATTACGGCACCGCCAGTATCGTGACAGGGCCCCGGCGCACCGCGCGCCGCCCGGTCTGCCGGCCATGTTACCCGAATGCGGGCCCGACCATCGCGAAACCGCCTGCCGCCCTGCCCGGCCGCGCCGCCGTACGGCACACGCGCCCCGTCGGCGAGTCCCTTCTGCGGGCCGCCATAAACTAATCACGAAACGATATAAGCCGGATAGCCGACCACGCCATGCGGGTTTTGCGCTTCAGTTACAATGCCGGTTTTGGCGCAAACGCCACCCCATATATACCGCCAAGCAGGAGCGTTTTAATGACTCACGTTGTGACCGAAGGCTGCATCAAGTGCAAATACACGGACTGCGTGGATGTGTGCCCGGTGGATTGCTTCCGTGAAGGTCCCAACTTTCTCGCCATCGATCCGGACGAGTGCATCGACTGCGCCGTGTGCGTCGCCGAGTGCCCGACCAATGCGATCTATGCCGAAGAAGACGTTCCGGGCGACCAGCAGCAGTTCACCGCGCTGAACGCCGAACTGGCAAAGGACTGGCCGTCGATCACGAAGACCAAGCCGGCGCCGGCCGACGCGGACGAGTGGAAGGACGTGCAGGACAAGCTGCACCTGCTCGAGCGCTGATCGCGCAGCGGCCGCAAAAAATTTTTTGTGCGCCGCGGCCAAAAGTGTTGACAGGTTGATCAACGCTCCATACAATCTTGTTTCTCTGCTGTTGTTGTTTGTTCCCCGATAGCTCAGTCGGTAGAGCGCCGGACTGTTAATCCGTAGGTCCCTGGTTCGAGCCCAGGTCGGGGAGCCAAAAACGCAAAGGCCCGTTGAAAGTGGACGGGCTTTTTGCTGGTAGACAAACAAGCAGATGTACCGATTTATTCCCCGATAGCTCAGTCGGTAGAGCGCCGGACTGTTAATCCGTAGGTCCCTGGTTCGAGCCCAGGTCGGGGAGCCAAATAGCGAAAGGCCCGTCATTCGACGGGCCTTTTGTTTTTCCGGCCCGCCTTTCGGCTTTCGTCGCCCGGTCGCGCGCATGCTAGAGTCTCTGTCCCGCATTCGCATCCGGTTCCGTCGATGAAGCACCGCCTCCTCCGCTCAGCACCACTCGCCCTCCTGCTTTCCGCATTCGCCGCGGCACCGCTCGCGCACGCGGAGGAAGTCGGCAGCGTCAACACCCATTTCCGCGTCACGGGCTCCGATCGCGTGGTCGTCGAGGCGTATGACGATCCGGTTGTGAACGGCGTGACCTGCTACGTGTCGCGCGCGCGCACCGGCGGGATCAAGGGCACGCTCGGCGTCGCCGAGGATCCGAGCGAAGCGTCGATCGCGTGCCGGCAGGTCGGCCCGATCAGCTTCAAGGAGCCGCTCAAGCAACAGACCGACGTGTTCAGCGAGCGCATGTCGTTCATCTTCAAGACCCTGCACGTCGTGCGCGTGGTCGACACCAAGCGCAATACGATCGTCTACCTGACCTACAGCGACCGCATCGTCAGCGGCAGCCCGAAGAATGCCGTCACCGCGGTGCCGATGCCGGCCGGCACGACGATTCCGGTCAAGTAAAGCCCGCGCCCGCCGGGCGCGCGAGCGATACACTGTCGGTTCGACCGCCCCGCGCCCGATCATGTCCGCCACCCGCCTTCCCGACTCCGCACGCTACTGGCGCACGCCGCTGCTGCCCGATGCGGATCTCGTCACGGCCACCTATCGCGACCACACGTTCGCGCCCCACTGGCACGACGCGTATACGATCCCCGTGATTCTCGAAGGCGCGGAACGCTTCACCTATCGCGGCAGCGGCCATGTCGCAGAAACCGGCACCGTGCCCGTGATCAATCCCGGCGAAGTGCATACGGGCTCGCGTGCGGCCGACGAAGGCTGGTGCTATCGCGTCAGCTACATGCCGGTCGATTTCATCCGCGAACTCACCAGCGCGATCGCCGGCCGCCCGCAGGACGCGCCGTGGTTTGCGCCCGACGTGATTCGCGACGCCGACCTGGCGGCGCGGCTCACGCTGGCGCATCGGATGATGGAGGCCGGCAGCGAGCACGCACTGCCCTCGCAGGCGCACGGGCAAGCAGCTGACGTTCCGGCGACGGGCGCACCCCGCATCTACGATCCGCTCGCCGCCGAAACGGCGATGCTCGATGCGTTGTCGACGCTAATCGTGCGCCATGCCGACGCCCAGCCGCGACCGGCGCCGCTCGCGTCGGACGAACCCCGCGTCGACGCGATGCGCGAACGGCTCGCCGCCGATCTGACGTGCACGGTGACGCTCGACGAAGTCGCGCAGGCAGCCGGCCTGTCGCCGTTCCACGCGGCGCGCCTGTTCACCCGCACGAACGGCATGCCGCCGCATGCGTGGCGCAACCAGTTGCGCCTGCAGCGCGCGCTGGCGCCGCTGCGCGCGGGCGTGCCCGTCGCCGATGTCGCCGCGGCCAGCGGCTTCGTCGACCAAAGCCACTTCACACGACATTTCAAACGCATGTTCGGCGTACCGCCCGGGCGCTGGCAGGCGAGCTGACGCGCGGCGTCCGGCCCGCCAACGCGATGCCGCCGGCGCCTGCAAGCAGGCAAGCACAGGCTCGCCGTCCAAGCGCAAGAACATACAAGCCGGCTCGCCCCCCGCCCGCTATCCTCCCGTTCATGGAGGAGCACCCTTTGAACCCGACACCCGCATCACCCGCTCGCCGCCCGTTCAACGAATGGCTCGACGGCGCGCGCGACACGATCCCGATGATGATTGGCGCCGCCCCGTTCGGCGTGATTTTCGGCACGCTCGTCGGCGGCGGCCCGCTCGCCGCGTGGCATGGCACGCTGATGTCGCTCGCCGTGTTCGCGGGCTCCGCGCAGTTCATCGCGCTCGGCCTGATCGCGGGTAGCGCAAGCTTCGTCGTCGTGCTCGCGACCACGCTGATCGTGAACCTGCGTCACCTGCTGTACAGCGCGACGCTCGCGCCCTATGTCGCGCACCTGCCGCTGCGCTGGCGCGCCACGCTCGGCGCGCTGATGACCGACGAGGTGTTCGCGGTCGCCTATGCGCACTACCGGCATTTCCCGCCCGGCGCGATCGGCCCCCACTACTTCTTCGGATCGGGGCTCGCGATGTACCTGAACTGGCAGGTCTGGACGCTCGCGGGCATCGGTTTCGGCGCGGCGTTCCCGGGCCTGCAGTCGCTCGGCCTCGATTTCGCGATGGCGGCCACCTTCATTGCGATCGTCGTCCCGCAGCTCGGCACCCTGCGCTATTTCGCGGCGGCCGTGACGGCCGGCACGCTGGCGTACTTCTGGCAGGGCTGGCCGTACAAGCTCGGACTGCTCGGCGCCGTCGCCGCCGGCGTCGCGATCGGCGTCGCGCTCACGCTGCTGCACGAACGATCGCGTGCCGGCTCGCGCACGGAGGCCGCATCGTGAGCTACGCGCTGCTGATTCTCGGGATGGCCGTCATCACGTACGCGATCCGCTCGACGCTGTTCCTGTTCGGCGAACGGCTGGCCTTCCCGCCGCTCGTGCGGACCGCGCTCGGCTTCGTGCCCGTCACCGTGCTGACCGCGATCATCGTGCCGATGGCCGTCTCGCCGCACGGCGGCACGGCCGAGCTGACCTGGCGCAATCCGCAGCTCGTCGGCGCGCTGGCGGCCGTGCTCGTGTCGGCAGCGACCCGCCGCCCGCTCGTGACGATCGCGGCAGGGCTCGCGGTGTTCTTCTTCTGGCAAGGGGTCGTGCTGCCCCACTGGCTGCCCGCCTGAGCACACGCTCGGTCACGCGCGCTCAAGTTTCCGCCCGGCAGGCCGATATAGGGGATGAAGACCCGCCACCGGCCTCGGCGCGCACCGGTCAGTCGACGCTGCGCCCGCCCCGGTGCGCCGTGCCGGCCGCCGGCTTGCGCGGGCCGCCATCGAGACGATTCATGGGCCAGATCACCCTTTCCCTCAAGGACGACACGCTCGAGTCCCTGCGCAAGGACTACGACGCGTTCGTCCGCGTGTCGCTGAAACTCGACCCGCAGTTCGCGACGCCGTCGTTCGAGGATTTCCTGCGCGCCAAACTGCTCGACAACATGGTGCCGCTGACCGAGCACGCGGTGCAGCGGATGCTGCAGGGCGGCCAGTACGCGTGGGCCAAACGCACGCTCGACAAGGAATTCCCGGACGTCGTCGCGATCCTGATGCGACAGGCCGGCGAATTCGGCTTCGGCTTCGCGTCCCGCTCCGAATGGACCCCCGACGAACTCGCGAAGGCTTGCCGCGACTGGGCGAAGGCGATCGTCGCCGAAGCGCAGGGCGACCCGTCGCTGATCGACCCGCTCGCGTCGCAGATCAAGGGAGCGGCGCAAGACATCCAGGCACTCGAGGAACTGATGCAGACACCGGCGTGGCGGCTCGCGGAATCGCTGCGGCAACGGGTCTACGAGGCCAAGCTCGCGTGCGAGATGAGCGTCGGCAGCACCGCGCGCGACAAGCTCGGCGAACTGCGCGGGCTGCTGCGCCTCGGGCTCGCGCACGGCTCGTTCCAGAAGCAGGAAGCGCAGCAGATCATGGAATACCTGCGGCTGCTGAAGCCGGAGATCTTCGTCGAGGAGCCGTACGACGTCTTCGCACGGCTCGCCGCGTGGCTGCGCAGCGTATTCACCCCGGCTGCCGCGCGGCCGGCACAGGGTCCGGGACAAGGGCAAGGACAGCGCCGCCCGTAACGGCGCCCCCAAGCGCATCGACACACGAAAACGGCCCGGTTCGCGCAATGCGAACCGGGCCGTTGGATGACCACCGTCGCGACGCACCGTCAGGGACGAGCGTCGCGCGGCGCCAGGCACCGCTTACTGCGTGGCGCCCTGGGCCGATGCACCGCCCTCAGCACCGACCGATGCGCCGCCTTCGGTCGCTTCGCCGGCCTTCGCCTTGGCCGAACCGACATGGCTCTTGGCCGACTTCGCGGCATGCTTCGTGTGCTTCTTGGCCGAATGGACGGCCGACGACGCCGTATCCTTCGCGCCGTCGGCTGCCGCGCCGACCGCATCGGTTGCACCGCCGGCAGCATTGCCCGACGCGTTCGCGCCCGCACTGCCCTGCATGCCGGCACCGACACCCGCCGCCGGCGTCTGCGCCTGCACGCCGGCACCGGCCGTGCCCTGCACCGCCGTGCCCGTCTGGGCAAATGCGGCCGAAGTAGCGAACGCCGTCAGCGCGGCACCGATCAGCATCGTACGAATCTTGGACATGGCAATTCTCCTCAGGAAGTTGTGAGCCCGAACCGCAGCGATGCGGCCCGTCGCTTCCCCTGCCGCAACACGCAGCAGGTACGAAAAAGACCCGCGGCGCGCCCGGCCGGTTCTCGAATCTCTCAGACTGTTACCCACCGTTTCATTTGCTGACGAATCGCTCACAGTCCTTAACAACTGCATGCCGCGGCGGCCCGCGCTCGCGTGCCGGCCCGCGGTGCCGTATGATGCGGAGCGTTTCCTCCCGCGCCTTGCGCACCTTCTTCGTCATGCCCAACCTGGATTTCACGCTGACCGGCGAATACGTCGAGCTGCACAACCTTCTCAAGATCACCGGCCTCGCGGACAGCGGCGGCAGCGCGAAGCTGATCGTTGCGTCCGGCGCGGTGAAAGTCGACGGCGCGGTCGAACTGCGCAAGACCTGCAAGATCCGCGCGGGCCAGGTCGTCCTGCTCGGCGACACGCGCATTGCGGTGCGCGAAGCCTAGGGCCGACGGTTCCCCTGCCTGCGACATGGCCATCGGCGCGCGCGTTCGACACGGTTCGAATAAAGCCGTAAGCTAGCCGTCTCTCAAAATAAATACATATAGCGCGGGCCCGCACCCGCGCGAGCGCCCATTCCATGTCGCATTCCGGTCTTACGCGGACGGCCGCCGCGCCGCCGTCCCTGTCCAGTCATGCCGCCGATACCGCCCGCCTCGCCGCGCCGCTCGCGATCGCGCAGCTTTCGCAGATGGCGATGAGCGTCACCGACACGGTGCTGCTCGGCTCGCTCGGCCCCGATTCGCTCGCCGCGGGCGGGCTCGGCGCGAACTTCTTCTTCGTCATCGTGACCGTGCTGCAAGGCGTGCTGTCGTCGGTCAGCGTCAGCGTCGCGCACGCACGCGGCGCCAAGGCCGACGAGCGCGTACCGCACATCTACTGGACCGGCTTCGCGCTGTCCGTGCTGCTCGCGATTCCCGCCATCATCGCGCTGTCGCTGTCCGAACCGATCCTGCTGATGTTCCACGAGCCGCCGTTGCTCGCGCATCACGTCGGCGAATACACGGGCATCCTGCGCTTCGCCGCGCTCGGCAGCCTGATCGGTGTCGGGCTGATGCGTGCATTCCTTCCGGCGATCGGCGCGGCGCGGCGGCTGCTGTGGGTGTCGATCGGCGGCGTCGGCGTCAACGCCGTGCTGAACTACGGCCTGATCCACGGCGCGTTCGGGCTGCCGCGCCTCGGTTTCCTCGGTTCGGCGGTCGCGACGACGATCACGATCTGGCTCACCGCGCTCGCCCTGATCTGGCTCCTGCACGGCCGGCAGCGCTTCCGCCATTTCGTCACCGCCGCGCGCCCGAAGCTGCCCATGATGGGCGAGCTGATCGGCATCGGCTGGCCGGTGGCGATCACGTACGGGGTCGAGTCGACGCTGTTCCTCGCAACCGGCCTGACCATCGGCGTGCTCGGCGCGACGTCGCTGGCCGCGCACCAGATCGCGCTGAACGTCGCGTCGGTGGCGTTCATGGTGCCGCTCGCGATCGGCCAGGCCGCCAACGTGCGCGTCGGCTACTGGGTCGGCGCGGGGGCGCCCGTCGCCGCGCGGCACGCGGGTTTCGTCGCCCTCGGCCTCGGTGTCGCGTTCATGACGCTGTCGGGCATCGTGCTGATCGTCGCGCCGCACGCGATCGTCGGCCTGTACCTGAACCTCGACGATCCGTCGAACGCGGCCACGGTGTCGCTCGCCGCGTCGCTGCTCGGCATCGCCGCGGTGTTCCAGATCGTCGACGGCGCGCAGACCGTCGCGTCGGGCGCGTTGCGCGGCCTGAAGGACACGCGCATCCCGATGCTCGCGGCGACCCTCGGCTACTGGGGCATCGGTTTTCCGACCGGCTACTGGTTCGCGTTCCACGTGGGCCTCGGTGCCCGCGGCCTCTGGTGGGGTCTCGCGGCCGGCCTTGCCAGCGTCGCCGTGCTGATGGCGTGGCGCTTTCATCTGAAGAGCGCGTCGCTCATGACGTCGCCGCACTGAGCTCGACACGACGCGAAATCCCGGCCGGCGCTATGCTAGTCGGCTGAAGACCTCGAGACGCCGCGCCAGCGGCGCGACTGCCTCACGATACGTCTGGTTATGCCTGATGCCGCGCGACGACGCGCGGCCTTTCCCCTTTCCTGGAGGAGTGGATCATGAACGAAGCAGTTCGGATGGAACGCGATACGTTCGGCGAGATCGCCGTACCGGCCGACCGGCTCTGGGGCGCGCAGACCGAGCGCTCGCTGCAGAATTTCCGGATCTCGACCGAGAAGCAGTCGCCCGAGCTGATCCACGCGCTCGCGATCGTCAAGCGCGCCGCGGCGGCCGTGAACCAGTCGCTCGGCGTGCTGGCCGACGACAAGGCGCGCGCCATCATCGACGCGGCCGACGAGATCATCGCCGGCAAGCATCCGCGCGAATTCCCGCTCGCCGTGTGGCAGACGGGCTCCGGCACGCAGACCAACATGAACCTCAACGAGGTGATCGCGAATCGCGCGAGCGAACTGATGGGCGGCGAGCGCGGCGAAGCGCGCAAGGTTCATCCGAACGACGACGTGAACCGCGGCCAGTCGTCGAACGACGTGTTCCCGACCGCCATGCACGTCGCCGCCGCGTACGCGATCGTCAACCACCTGCTGCCGGCGCTGCGCACGCTGCGCACGACGCTCGACGCGAAGTCGAAGGCCTTCGCCGACATCGTGAAGATCGGCCGCACGCACCTGCAGGACGCCACGCCGCTCACGCTCGGCCAGGAATTTTCCGGCTATGTCGCGCAGCTGGACCAGGGCATCCGTCACGTCGAATCGGCATTGCCGCACCTGTATGAGCTCGCGCTCGGCGGCACCGCGGTCGGCACGGGGCTGAACGCGCATCCGGAGTTCGCGGTGCGTGTCGCCGATGAAATCGGCCGGCTCGCGAAGCTGCCGTTCGTGACGGCGCCGAGCAAGTTCGAGGTGATGGCGGCCGCCGATGCACTGGTGTTCGCGCACGGCGCACTGAAGACGGTGGCTGCCGGCCTGATGAAGATCGCGAACGACGTCCGCTGGCTCGCGAGCGGGCCGCGCTGCGGGCTTGGCGAACTGTCGATTCCGGAAAACGAGCCGGGCAGCTCGATCATGCCGGGCAAGGTGAACCCGACGCAGTCCGAAGCCGTGACGATGCTGTGCTGCCAGGTGTTCGGCAACGACGTCGCGGTCAACGTCGGCGGCGCGAGCGGCAATTTCGAGCTGAACGTGTTCCGGCCGATGATCGCGCACAACGTGCTGCAGTCGGTGCGGCTGCTCGCCGACGGCGCGCAGAGCTTCAACGACCATTGCGCGGTGGGCATCGAGCCGAACCGCTCGCGGATCGACCTGCTGCTGAACGAATCGCTGATGCTCGTGACGGCGCTCAATCCGCACATCGGCTACGACAAGTCGGCGCAGATCGCAAAGAAGGCGCACAAGGAAGGCACGACGCTGAAGGCCGCCGCGCTCGCGCTCGGCTACCTGACCGAGGCGGAATTCGATGCGTGGGTGCGCCCCGAGCAGATGATCGGGGCGCGCTGACGGAACGACGACCGGCGGAATCGCGGGCGCGGCGCGATGCGCGGCGCCCGCCGCGGTCAGACCGCGCCCTTCGCGACTTCTTCCGGCTTCATCTCGACGATCTTGTCGAGCGCGGCCCGCACGTCGGCCGCATATTTCGCGAGCACCTTCTGCTCGTCGGTCTCGGGCACGAACGGCGGCACCGGCACCGGGTTGCCGTTCTCGTCGACCGCGACGAACACGACGAGGCAATCGGTCGTCTGGCGCAGCACGCCGCCCTTCGGATCCCCGGCATGGACGGACACATGGATGTGCATGCTGGTGCGGCCCGTCGCAACGACGCGCGCCTTCAGCTCGACGAGATTGCCGACCAGGATCGGACGCTGGAAACGGATGTTGCCGACGCTGACCGTCACGCAATAGCGGCTCGACCAGACGGCCGCGCACGCATACGCGACTTCGTCGATCCACTTCATCAGCGCGCCGCCATGCACCTTGCCGCCGAAGTTCACGGACGACGGTTCGGCGAGGAAGCGGAATACGGTTTCGGTGCGGTCGAGGGCGGCCGGTACGGGGGACGGTTGGGACATCGTGTAGGCTCCAGGCGGCAGGGGCGCTGTAATCGGCCGATTATACGTTGCACTGCGGCAACGCGTCGCGGGGCGCCCCGCGTGGCGCGGCTGTGGGGCCGTGCCCGGCGTGCATGTGGCCGGCGCCGGTCAGCGGCGCACCGTGATGCCCTGATCGATCGTCCCGTACATCTCGAGGCTGCCGCCGCGCTCGCCGGCCGCGCCCGCACCGCCCTGCGCACAGGCCGCGCAGACGAGCGCCGCCGCCAGCAAACAGAAAATCGTCTTCATCGTTGCGTCGTGTCACGTGCGGCAGCCCGCTGCCGCCGCTTTCGGCCATTCTACGCGCGGGCCGCACGCGGCCGCGGCCCGGTTCGCCGCACCGACGCCGCCGGCGCGTCTGCATCCGACATTTCAGCCGGAACCGAAACATCGAATGCGCGCGCCCACTACACTGGAGACCATCCCGCCTGACGAGACACGACGATGACCGACCAAGACGACCACCACTTTCCGGGCCTGAGCCGCATCGGTTCGCTGATCGCCGACCCGGGACGCGCCGCGATGCTGTGGGTGCTGATGGACGGCAGCGCACGACCGGCAGGCGAGCTGACGATGATCGCGGGGCTGTCGCCCTCCGCCGCGAGCGCCCACCTCTCGCGCTTGACCGAAGGCGGCCTGCTCGCGCTCGACGTGCGCGGCCGGCACCGCTACTACCGGATCGCATCGGCCGACATCGCGGCATCGCTCGAGGCACTCGCGAACGTCGCCCGCGCGGCCGCGCCGCATCGCGCGGCGCCGCCGCCGTCCCGCACGGTCCCGGCCGAATTGCGCTATGCGCGCACCTGCTACGACCACATGGCCGGCGAACTCGCGGTGCGCATCTTCGACGGGCTCACTGCGCGCGGCTGGCTCCAGGCAGACGGCGATGCGATCGAGACCACCGAACTCGGCACCCAGGCGCTTGCGCAATGGGGCATCGACGTCGCACAGCAGCGCACGCGCCGGCGCCGCTTCGCGTGCGGATGCCTCGACTGGAGCGAGCGGCGTTCACACCTCGGCGGCGCGCTCGGCGCGGCACTGCTCGAGAGCTTCTGCGCGCACGGCTGGATCGAGCGTGCGGCACGGCCGCGCGTGCTGCGCGTCACCGTGCCCGGACAGCAGGTTTTCGACGAGTGGCTTACGTCCGCTTGACGCCCGCATTGCGTCTGCACGACAACGGCGCGCGATCGACAGGTTTTGTTACATCGCGTGCCATTCGACTTACAAAACACCGAGCATTGAAACAGGCCGAGCGGATATTGTGAACTCAACGGCACGAATCGACGCGCCGCGACAATGACGAAGACGCTCACCATGGCCACCCTGTTCACGCTCAAGCGAACCGCCCGCTGCACGCTGCTCGCGTTCGTCGCGCTTGCGGCCCTGCCCCCCGCATTCGCGCAATCGGCCGGCGCCCCTCCGTATGCGGCCGCGGCACGGCAACCGGGCGGCGACCCGCCCAGCCGTGTCGCACGGCTCAATTACCTGTCGGGCGCCGTGACGACCGAGCCGGCCGGCACCGATACGTGGTCGTATGCCGCCGTGAACCGGCCGCTGACGACCGGCGACCAGCTCTGGAACGATGCCGGCGCGCGCTCGGAACTGCACATCGGCTCGACCGCGGTGCGGCTCGGCGAGTCGACGAGCCTGTCGGTGCTGAACCTCGACGACACGACGACCCAGCTGAAAGTGGGGCTCGGCACCGTATCGACTCACGTGCGCGATCTGCCGGCCGGCGGATCGTACGAAATCGACACGCCGAACCTCGCGCTCGGCATCACGGGCCCCGGCGACTATCGCGTCGACGTCGCGCCGAACGGCGCGAGCACGACGGTCACGGTGCGCAGCGGCAGCGCGACCGTCTACGGCAGCAACGGCCAGTATCCGCTGTCACCGGGGCAGCAGGTCGTGTTCACGGGCACCGACCTGCAGGTCGCGCAGCAAGCCGCTGCTCCCGGCCCCGATGCGCTCGACCGGTGGGCCGCCAGCCGCGACGCGGCCGAGGAACGCTCGGTGTCGGCCCGTTATGTGTCCCGTGACATTCCCGGCTACCAGGATCTCGACGCGAACGGCACGTGGCGCGACACCCCGAATTACGGCCAGGTATGGGTGCCGAACGATACGCCGGCGGACTGGGCGCCGTATCACGACGGCCACTGGATCTGGCAGGCCCCGTGGGGCTGGACGTGGGTCGACGACGCGCCATGGGGTTTCGCGCCGTATCACTACGGCCGCTGGGCGTACGTGGACGATAGCTGGGCCTGGGTACCGGGCCCGCTGGCCGTCAGCCAGCCGCCGGCCTATGCACCGGCACTCGTCGCGTTCGTGGGCGGTGGCGGCGGCCCCGACTGGAGCGTCGCGCTCACGGTGGGCGGCGTCGCCGCGGCCGGCTGCGCGTGGTTCGCGCTCGGCCCGGGTGAACCGTGGCATCCGGGCTGGGGCAGCTGGAGCCCGCACTACTACGACCGTGTGAACCGCAACATCGTGGTGAACAACGTCAACGTGAACAAGACCGTGAACGTGACGAACATCACCAATATCACCAACATCAACAAGACCTACGTCAACTTCCATGCGCCGCACGCGATCACGGCCGTACCGGCTTCCGCGTTCGTGCACGGCCAGCCTGTCGCGCACTTCTCGCAGCACGTCGACCCGCAGCAATGGCGCAATGCGCATGTCACGCCGGGTACGCCGGGCATTGCGCCGGTGCGCCAGAGCTTCACCGGCGGGCTGCGCAATGCGAGCTACCGCCCGCCGGCGGCAATTGCCCAGCATCCGTACGTCGCCACGCGCAATCCCGCCGTGCCGGCCGCGTATCGCGACCAGGCCGCCGCCCACCTCGCGCAGCAAGGCGGGCGCGTGCCGGGTGCTGGCGCGCCCGTCGTGAAGACGAACGTGCCGGCCGACTATACGGCGCGTCCGGTCCGCGTACCGGGCAAACCGGGTGGCGGCGCATGGGCGATGCACAACGTGCAGCTCGTGAATCCGCACGGCCCCGTCGTGCAGCCGGCTCGCGCGCCTCGCGAAGGCCAGCCGGCCGCCTTGCAGGCCGGGCGGCCGGGAACACCTGTGCCCGGCGTGCCGAATGTCGCGCGGCCCACGAACGGCGAAAACCCCGGCGCACCGCACTTCGCCAACGGCGGCATGCCGCAGGCACCCGGCAACCCCGCGCCGCATCAGGCGTTCGGGCCCGGCAACGGTGTCCCCCATCCGCCGGTAGCGAACAACCGTCCGGCCGGCATCGGCAATGCGCACGCGGCCGAGGCGCCGTCGCCCGCGTGGATGCAGCCGCACACACCGATGGAGCGTCAGCGCCCTGCTCCGCCGACTGCACTGCATGCGGCGGGACAGAATGCGCTGCCGCCCGTGCGCAGCGCGGCGATCCCGCATCCGGAGGGCGCGCCGACGCTGCAGGGCGCGCAGCCCGGGGGCCGGAACGAAACGCCGCGCGCACTGCCGCAACCACGGCTCGACAATACGGCGCAGATTCCGCAGCCGCGCCCGCGCCCCGAATTCCCGACACCGGCGCAGCATGGGCAACCGCAACCGCACCCCGAATTCGCGCAACCGGCGCCGCACCGCGAGGTCGCCCCGCCACGTGTGAACGAGTACCGGCCGCCGGCCCCCGCCGTGCATGACATGCCGCGCCCGCAACCGCAGGCGCCGCGCATGGAGCCGAGACCGCAACCGGCGCCACGCATGGAGCCGCGCCCGTCGATGCCCGCACCGCACATGGAACCGCGGCCGCAACCGGCGCCGCACGTCGAAGCGCCACACCCGGGCAACCCGCCCCCGCAAGGCGGCCACGAAGAGCGGCACCGCCAGTAAGCGCGGCAAACGTGAAACAAAACGGCCCGACCGGTATCAGCCGGTCGGGCCATTTTCCTGCAGGAAGCGGATCGGTGCCTCCGCGCGGTCCGGGCCGCGCGATCAGACGGCCATCGGTGCGGTCAGCGGTTCGTGGTGGCGATAGCCGACGAGCGAGAAATCCGACGGCTCGATCCGGTCCAGCCACTCGGGCTCATAGACGCCTGTCTTCGCGTAATCCGGCACACGCTCGGAAATCTCGAGCCGCGGGCTGTCGTAAGGCTCGCGCGTGAGCTGGCGCTGCAGCATGTCGAGCTGGTTCTCGTAGATGTGCGCGTCGCCGATGAAGTACGTGAACCAGCGCGGCGTGTAGCCGGTCAGCCGGCCGACGAGCGCCAGCAGCGCGGCCCCTTCCGTCAGGTTGAACGGCGTGCCGAGGCCGACGTCGTTGCTGCGGATGTACAGGCACAGCGAGATTTCGCGCTTCGTAGCGTTCGGCAGGAACTGATAAAGCAGATGGCACGCGGGCAACGCGATCTGGTCGAGCACGGCCGGGTTCCACGCGTGAAACAGGATGCGACGATCGGACGGGTTCTCCATGATCGTGTCCAGGCACTGGCGCAACTGGTCGATCGCCTTGTACAGCAGCACCTTCGGCGCGCCGTCTTCGTCGAAACGCGTAACGATCCGGAAGCCGCGGCGCGTCGCATCGGCGATCTGCGCGTCGGCGCCCGCGTCGAGCACTTTGTAGCCCGGCCACTGGCGCCATTGCACGCCGTACACGTCACCGAGATCGTCGACGCCCTGGCGATACGGGTTCGCAAGCCACTGGGCATTCTCGTTCGCGTTCGCGTCCCACACCTTGCAGCCGAGCGCGCGGAAATCGGCCGCGCTGCGGGAAGCGCGCAGGAAACCGACCAGTTCGCCGATCGCCGACTTGAACGCGAGCTTCTTGGTCGTCACGGCCGGGAAGCCTTGCTGCAGGTCGAAGCGCAGCATCGCGCCCGGCATGCTGATGGTGCGGATCCCCGTGCGGTTCTCCTGCCAGGTGCCGGTATCGAGAATGGTACGAACGAGATCGAGATACTGTTTCATGCGGGTTCCTTCGGCCGCGAGGGCGGCCGTACCCGCCAATTTTAGCAAGCGTGATGCGGAAGCTCCTGCAACGGCGCCGAAAACCCTGTCAGCGTGTCGCCGCGATCGCGCATGCCGTGCGCACACATCAGCCGGTAGAGCGTGACGCGCGACACGCCGAGTTCGCGCGCGGCATCCGCGAAACGGCCGCGATGGCGCAACAGCGCCTGCTCGATCGCCTGCCGTTCGGCCGCCTCACGCGCCTCCAGCAGCGACACGGGTGCGAGTGTCGCGAATTCGTTCAGCTCGAGATCGGCGGCGGTGATCATCCGCCCCTCCGACATGACGATCGCGCGGCGCACGCGATTGATCAGTTCACGCACGTTGCCCGGCCACGAATAGCCGTACAGCGACGCGACCGCATCAGGCGAAAAGCCGCGCAGGCGGCGATGTGCGTCGCCCTTGAAACGCTCGAGCATGTGGCGCGCAAGTATCTCGATATCCTTGCCGCGTGCGCGCAGCGGCGGCTCCTCGATCTTCAGCACGCACAGGCGATGGAACAGGTCCTCGCGGAACCGCCCTTCGCGCAGCGCGGCGTCCATATCCACGTGCGTCGCACAGATCACGCGCACGTCGACGGGCACCGATACGTGGGCACCGAGCCGCTCGATCTTGCCTTCCTGCAGAAAGCGCAGCAGGCTTGCCTGGCTTTCGAGCGGCAAGTCGCCGATCTCGTCGAGAAACAGCGTGCCGCCGTTGGCGGCCTCGACGCGGCCGATCTTGCGCTGGTTCGCGCCGGTGAACGCGCCGCGCTCATAGCCGAACAGCTCGGCCTGCAGCAGCGTCGACGGGATCGCGCCGCAATTGATCGCGATGAACGGCGCGTGCGCGCGCGACGAGCGCTCATGAATCGCGACCGCCGTCAGTTCCTTGCCCGTACCCGATTCGCCGGAGATGAACACCGGTGCGTCGGTTGCCGCGACGCGGCGAATCGTCCTGAAGAGCCCGAGCATCGCATCGCAGGTCCCGACCATTTCGCCTTCGCTGCGTCCGGTGCCGACGGGCGGTGCAGCGGTTTCGGTCAGCGCGACCATGCCGTGCGCATGACCGACGGTCTCGACGATCCGCGACGTCTCGTACGGCATCGTCACGTAGTCGAAACAGTAGTCACGAATGAGATGGCGCAGCGTGGCGTCCTGCAACTGGCCGCGGCGCGTCGCCGCGATCCAGCCGATGTGCTGAATGCTCAGACAGGATTCGAGTTCGCGCAGGTCCGAGGGCTTGAAGCCCGGCGAAAAATCCAGCAGCCCGGCCGTCGCGACACCGTGCTGCACGACGCGCCGTACGTCCCGCACGGTCTCCGCGAGATCGACACGCCAGCCGCATTCGTCGAAATGGCCGCGCAACGCGTCGTTCGGCTCGCGCGAATAGTAGATCACATGCCGCTGATCGACTCCCATATGCTCACCCCGTTCCTCAACCGTCTAACGATTGCCGTGCACGTCAGTATGCGTGCGAAAGGATCGAATCGGGGCAGCCGAAGGCGGCTCGATTCGCCATGCCGATGCTCGGCAACGACAAAGCCTCGCATGATGGCGCTTATCTCGCGTCCAGTTATTTTGATCAAGATAGCTTAGTTATAGGCACTGAATACGACAATCCGATTTCAGTGCCGTGGGCGATACGGCCGAATCGCTCAGGAGGTCGATGCATGTCAATCGTCTGCACATAGCACCTGTGCAGCGATGCATGCAGTCATCGACACATGCGACGATTTTCATCCTTGAAGCGTATCGATTGAATCCGCAGTATTCCCGAGCCCCCTCGTTTCAGGCCTGAAACATTTTCAGCCGTTTTCCGACGCAACTCGCAACGCTTGCGCACGAATCGCAGTCTCGACAACGGTCGCGGCGCGATGGCATGCATTTCGCTGAATAGGGAAACCGTCGGAGACAGCGACCATGCGAAAACATCTTTTACTTTCTTTCGTGCCGATGACCATTGCGGTCGCGGCCGCCGGCCCGCCCTCGCCTGTACACGCAGACGAAAGCTCGAATCCGGATCACGCCATGCTGCTTGCATCGAACGCGCCGGGCATGCAGCACGGTGTCGGGTTCGGCATCGTGACCGTGTCGGCGCCGCAACCGCTGCCGGCCGGCAGGACGTCGGTGACACTGTGGGACGAGATCCCCCCGCCGCCCCAGTTGCCGATGCCGCTCCCGATACCGCAGCCGGGCGACGTGCAGCACGCGATGGAAGGCACCGCACAAGGCAGTACGCACCAGTGACCGTCGATCGAACCATTTGATCAGGATGACGTATTGATCCGGGCAGGCCGGAGAGCATCGATCAGAGGCTGCATTCGCGATCTCTCGACACGAAACGGTTTTGTGCTCCGTCCCCCGGCGGGCACGCTTTTTATTCATTCCGTCGCCGCGACGCGTGGCTTCGACCGTCGCGGCGCACAGCGCCGGAAGGCGGATGCGCGCACCCGGAACCGGCGCGCGCCGCCGTTCCGGTAGAATCGGCGCCATTCCGGTTTTCCTCTCCCCGACCTTCATGACGACGTTGACCCTGATCGTCGCGCGTGCCCGCAACGGCATCATCGGCCGCGACAACCAGTTGCCCTGGAAACTTCCCGAGGATCTCGCCTTCTTCAAACGCACGACGATGGGCGCACCGATCGTGATGGGCCGCAAGACCCACGAGTCGATCGGCCGGCCGCTGCCGGGCCGCCGCAACATCGTCGTCACGCGCGATGCGGCGCGACGCTTCGACGGTTGCGACACGGTCACGTCGCTCGCCGACGCGCTGGCGCTCGCCTCGCGCGACGGGGTGCCCGAGGCGTTCCTGATCGGTGGCGCGCAACTCTACACGGAAGGTCTCGCACTCGCCGACAAGCTGGTCGTCACCGAGATCGATGCCGACTTCGACGGTGACGCGTCGTTCCCGGCACCCGACGCCGCGCACTGGCAGGAAGTGTCGCGCGAAGCGCACCAGGCGGCCGCGCCGAACACGTTCGGCTATGCGTTCGTCGTCTACGAGCGCAAGCGCGGCTGACGCATCGCGCGCAATAAAAAAGCCCGACCGGCTCACTCACGCCGTCGGGCTTTTTTTGTTTGATGGCGGCCGATGCCGCGCGCCGCTTACTGCCCGGCGATCGTCATCTGCTCGATCAGCACCGAGCCCGTTTCCTTCGTGCCGCGCACGATCGAATCGGCGCCGATCGCGACGATATGCCGGAACATTTCCTGCAACGTGCTCGCGACGGTGATTTCCTCGACCGGATACTGGATCACGCCGTTCTCGACCCAGAAGCCCGCCGCGCCGCGCGAATAGTCGCCCGTCACGTAGTTCACGCCCTGCCCCATCAGCTCGGTCAGCAACAGGCCCGTGCCGAGCTTCTTCAGCATCGCGTCGAAATCGTCGCCCGGCTGCGTGTTCGAGCTGCGCAGCGCGAGGTTGTGCGAGCCGCCTGCGTTGCCGGTGGTTTGCGTGCCGAGCTTGCGCGCCGAATAGGTCGACAGGAAGTAGCCTTCGACCACGCCATCCTTGACGACACTGCGCGCACGCGTACGCACGCCTTCCTCGTCGAACGGCGCGCTGCCCATCGCGCGCGGCACGTGCGGATCCTCGACGACCTGGATGTGCGGCGCGAACACCGGCTTGCCGAGACTGTCGACCAGGAACGACGTCTTGCGGTACAGCGCACCGCCGCTCACCGCCTGGACGAATGCGCCGAGCAGGCCGGCCGCGAGCGGCGCCTCGAACAGCACGGGCACCTTGCGGGTGTCGAGACGGCGCGCGCCCATCCGCGCAAGCGCACGCTCGGCCGCATAACGGCCCACCGCTTCGGGCGCCGCAAGATCGGTCGCGCTGCGCTTCGACGAATACCAGTCGTCGCGCTGCATGTGACGGCCGCTGCCTGCGATCGGCGCGCATGCGATGTAGTGGCGCGAGTACGGGTAGCCGGACAGGAAGCCACGCGACGTCGCGAGCACGAACTGCGAATGCTGGGCCGACACGCTCGCGCCTTCCGAATTGCGGATCTGCGGGCTGACCGCGAACGCGGCATCTTCCGCGCGGCGGGCGAGTTCGACGGCCTCGTCGGCCGTCAGTGCCCACGGGTGGTACAGATCGAGGTCGCGCGGGTCGGTTTCGAGCAGCTCGGCTTCAGCGAGGCCGGCCGCCTCGTCCTCGGCCGTGAAGCGCGCGATGTTGTAGGCGGCGGCGACGGTATCCTTGATCGCGCCCGGCGAGAAATCCGACGTGCTCGCGTTGCCGCGCTTCTTGCCGATGAACACGGTCACGCCGACCATCTTGTCGCGGTTGTGCTCGATCGTTTCGACTTCGCCGCGGCGCACCGACACCGACAGGCCGTCGCCCTCGGAGATTTCGGTCGCGGCATCCGTCGCGCCGAGGGCCTTCGCATGGCGAAGGATGTCCGAGGCGATTTCCTTGAGCTGGTCCTGCGTGTGCGGGAAATAGCGCGCTTGTACGTCGAGATTGGCTGCCATCGTCTTGATATCCGGTGGCGGGCGGGCGCCCGCATGTTCAAAATGTTGCGTATCCCGCGATCATAGCAAGGTCCGGGGCCGGACACCGACAAGCTTGGCGTGTCCGCGGCGCGATACAATGCCGTCCATGACACGCAAAACCCGAATCCAGCCGATCGAGCATGCCGTCGAAGACGACGACAATGGCTACGATCGCCCCAGCAAATCCCAGTTGAAACGCGAAATGCACGCGCTGCAGGAGCTCGGCCAGGCACTCGTCGACCTGCCGAAGGACGCCCTCAAGCGCATGCCGATGCCCGAAGATCTCGCGGACGCCGTGCGCGAAGCCCGCCGGATCACCGATCACGAAGGCAAGCGCCGCCAGCTCCAGTACGTCGGCCGCGTGATGCGCTCGCTGACCGACGACGAGACGGCCGCGCTGCGCACCGCGCTCGACGCGCAGCGCGGCGTGAACAAGGCCGCGACGGCCCGCCTTCACTGGATCGAACGCACGCGCGAACAGTTGCTCGCGAACGACGATGCGCTGACCGAATTCCTGCGCCAGCACCCGGAAGCCGATATCCAGGAAGGCCGCACGCTGATCCGCAACGCACGCAAGGAAGCGCAGCAGGGCAAGCCGCCGCGCTATTTCCGCGAGCTGTTCCAGTGGATCAAGGCCGCCGGCGGCACGTCCGATGCGGACGACGAAGCGGCGGACGACGCCGGAGACGACCATGACGACGAAGCGTAACCACCCGGACGAGCTCGTCGTCGGCCTCGTGTCGATCAGCGACCGCGCGAGCACGGGAGTCTACGAAGACAAGGGCATTCCGGCGTTGCAGGAGTGGCTCGCCGGCGCGCTCACGTCGCCGTGGCGCGCCGAAACGCGCCTGATCCAGGACGATGCGCCCACGATCTCCGCCACGCTCGCCGAACTCGTCGACGTCGCGGGGTGCGACCTCGTGCTGACGACCGGCGGCACGGGCCCCGCGCGCCGCGACGTGACGCCCGAGGCCACGCTGGCCGTGGCGACGAAGGAAATGCCCGGGTTTGGTGAACAGATGCGGCAGATCAGCCTGAATTTCGTGCCGACCGCGATCCTGTCGCGGCAGGTCGCGGTAATCCGCGAAACGGCCCAGGCCGACCATGCGGCGCTGATCATCAACCTGCCGGGCCAGCCGAAATCGATCCGGGAAACGCTCGAAGGGTTGCGCGATGCCGACGGCAAGTCGACCGTGCCCGGCATCTTCGCCGCGGTGCCCTACTGCATCGACCTGATCGGCGGCCCGTATATCGAGACCGACGCCGCGGTGGTCGCGGCGTTCCGGCCGAAAAGCGCGCGGCGCTGAGCCTGTGCCCGGCGCCGGGCGCCGGGCGCGTGCCGGCCCGCTCAGGCGGCCGGCGCGGACTCGCCTGCCGGAGCCGACGCAGCCGGAATCAGGAAATGCTCGCGGTAGTACTTCAGCTCGTCGATCGACTCGTGGATGTCCGCGAGCGCCGTGTGCATCGCCCGCTTCTGGAACCCCTTGTAGATCGCCGGCTGCCAGCGGCGGCACAGCTCCTTGAGCGTGCTGACGTCGAGGTTGCGGTAGTGGAAGAACCGCTCGAATTCGGGCATCCAGCGCGCCATGAAGCGGCGGTCCTGGCAGATCGAGTTGCCGCACATCGGCGACTTGCCGGGCGACACGTACTGCGCGAGGAAGGCCTGCAGCTGCGCGGCGGCGTCCGCCTCGGTCACGGTCGACGCGCGCACGCGGTCGATCAGGCCCGAGCGGCCGTGCGTCGACTTGTTCCAGTCGTCCATCTTCGCGAGCGTTTCGTCGCTCTGGTGGATCGCGAACACGGGACCTTCGACGGCGACGTCGAGCGTGGAATTGGTCACGACGACCGCGATCTCGATGATGCGGTCGTTATCCGGGTCGAGGCCCGTCATCTCCATGTCGAGCCAGACGAGGTTCAACTCGTTGCGCACGAGCGCGGGCTGGCTGGTGGAAGCGGCGGTATCGGTCATGAGTCATCCTGGAAAATGGCGGGCAGCGCGCGGCGCCGCCCGGGCGGCCGGCATCGCATCAGCGGGCCCGGTCCGCAAGAACATATAATTCTCGCATAGAACCCTTTGGCGCCTTCGATGTCACCCTTTTCGTTCACCCTGCTGTTCGCGCTCGCCGTGCTCGCGATGGTCGTCACCAAGCTGTGGCTCGCGTCGCGGCAGATCCGCTTCGTCGCCGCGCACCGCAACGGCGTCCCCGCGCAGTTCAGCGCGACCATCCCGCTGACCGCCCACCAGCGCGCGGCCGACTATACGGTCGAGCGCACCCGGCTGACGATGCTCGAGATCGTCGTCAGCGCGGCCGTGCTGGTCGGCCTCACGCTGCTCGGCGGCGTCGGCGCGCTCGACACGCTGCTCACCGGCTGGCTCGGCCGAGGCTACGGGCAGCAGGTCGCGCTCGTCGCCGCGGTGCTCGTGATCACGAGCGCGATCGACGTCCCGTTCGAGTATTACCGCCAGTTCGGAATCGAACAGCGCTTCGGCTTCAACCGGATGACCAAGCGGCTGTTCTTCACTGACATGCTGAAAAACTCGCTGCTTGGCGCCGCGCTCGGCCTGCCGCTGCTGTTCGTCGTGCTGTGGCTGATGAACCAGGCCGGCAGCCTGTGGTGGCTGTGGACCTGGATCGTCTGGGTCGCGTTCCAGATGCTCGTGCTGCTGATCTACCCGACCTTCATCGCACCGATCTTCAACAAGTTCGAACCGCTCAAGGACGACGCGCTGCGCGCGCGCATCGAGTCGCTGATGAAGCGCTGCGGCTTCGCGGCGAAGGGCCTGTTCGTGATGGACGGCAGCCGCCGCTCCGCGCACGGCAACGCGTACTTCACGGGCTTCGGCGCCTCGAAGCGGATCGTGTTCTTCGACACGCTGCTCGCGCGGCTGTCCGGCCAGGAAATCGAGGCCGTGCTCGCGCACGAACTCGGCCACTTCAAGCGCCGCCACGTGATGAAGCGAATGCTCGTGTCGTTCGTGCTGAGCCTCGTGCTGCTCGCGCTGCTCGGCTGGCTTGCACAGCGCACGTGGTTCTACACGGGGCTCGGCGTCACGCCGTCGCTCGACACGAGCAACGCGGGCGCCGCGCTCGTGCTGTTCTTCCTCGCGATTCCCGTGTTCCTGTTCTTCGCGACACCGTTCGGCAGCCTCACGTCGCGCAAGCACGAATTCGAGGCCGACGCATTCGCGGCCAGCCAGACCGACGCGCAGGATCTCGTCAGCGCGCTCGTGAAGCTCTATGAGGATAATGCGTCGACGCTAACGCCCGACCCTGTCTACACGGCCTTCTACTACTCGCATCCGCCCGCCTCGCAGCGGATCGACCGCCTGCTGCAGCACGCATGAGCCGGCCGACCTCCCGCAAGCCGGCCCCGCGCGCGTCGGGTGCGCAGCGTGCCGAAGGCCGCGTGATCGCGGCGCACGGGCGTCACTACATCGTCGCGCCCGACGATGGCGGCCCGATGCTGCAGTGCTTCCCGCGCGGCAAGAAGAGCGATATCGCGGTCGGCGACCGTGTCGCGTACGAACTCGCCTCGGCCGACCAGGGCGTCATCGTCGAGATCGGCGAACGGCGCAACCTGCTGTACCGTTCCGACCAGTTCAAGTCGAAGCTGTTCGCGGCCAATCTCGACCAGTTGCTGATCGTGCTCGCGACCGAGCCCTATTTCAGCGAGGACTTGCTCGGCCGCGCGCTGATTGCCGCCGAGGCGAACGAGCTGAAGCCGCTCGTCGTGCTGAACAAGATCGACGTCGAAGCCGCGCTGCCGGTCGCGCGCGAGCGCCTCGCGCCCTACCGCGCACTCGGCTACGACGTGCTCGAGCTGTCGGTGAAAGGCTCGCCCGACGACGCGCGCGCGCAACTGATGCCGCACCTCGCCGGGCATTCGACGATCCTGCTCGGCCAGTCCGGGATGGGCAAGTCGACGCTCGTGAACCTGCTCGTTCCCGACGCCGAAGCCGCCACCCGCGAGATTTCGGCCGCGCTCAACAGCGGCCGTCACACGACGACGTTCACGCGCCTCTACCCGCTGGAAGGCGGCGGCGCCCTGATCGATTCGCCGGGCTTCCAGGAATTCGGCCTCTACCACCTGACGGAAGGCCGTCTCGAGCGCGCGTTTCCGGAGTTCCGGCCGCTGCTCGCGGACTGCCGTTTCTATAATTGCCATCATCTGCACGAACCCGGCTGCGCGATTCTCGAAGCCGTCGCCGACGGCCGCATCGCGCCGACACGGCATGCGCTGTATGCGCAGCTCGTGCACGAGGCAAGCCAGATCGTCCGCTGATCGCGCGGCACGCGCGCGGCGGTCAGCCGGTGCCATGCGGGGCCGGCCCTCACCGACAGGAGCCGCGATGCGTTTCAAGGCACCCGATCTCGCGACGGCGCAGCATTGGGCCAACGTGCTCCAGGTGGCCGGCATCGGTTGCGAGCTGCATAACTGCTACGCGACAGGCGCACTCGGCGGCCTGCCTGCCGACGCGTGCACGCCCGAGCTGTGGCTCGACGACGAACGCGACGACGCGCTCGCGCGCCGGCTCCTCGATGCCGCTTCGCACGGCCCGTCGGCCGGCGCCGCGCCGTGGCGCTGCCGGCAGTGCGGGGAGGCGCTCGAGGCCCAGTTCACGGCCTGCTGGCAATGCGGCGCCGTACGCGACCCGCGCGACGATTGACCCGCACAGCAAAAAGGCCGGCATCAAGCCGGCCTTTTGTCTTTCATCGGGCACCGCACTGCCCCGTCACGACACCCAGACGGCGAGCGTCAGCATCAGCAGCAGAATCATCCACAGGATCACCGCGCGCCAGACAAGGCCAACCGCGGATTGCAGCGTACGTGGCGTGCAATCGTCGCCGACCGTCAACGGACCGCTGTCACCGACCGCCAGCGCATCGAGGCTCGACGGTTCCGCGAGCGGCCCCGCGAGGCGTGCGCCGAGCGCGCCGCTACCGGCTGCCAGCAGGACGCCGTCGTTCGGATCGGGCCACTGGCGCGTATGGTTGCGCCACGCGTAGATCGCGTCCTCGAAGTTACCGACGATTGCAAAGCCGAGCGCGGTCAGTCGCGAGGGAATCCAGTCGATCACGAAGAACGCGCGCTGCGCGAACGTCGAGAAGGCTGCCGTGCGGTCGTCACCCGGCGTCGACCAGCTGCGCGCGAGGTATTCGGAAATCCGGTACAGCACGGCGCCGGCCGGGCCGATCGGCAGCACGTACCAGAAGAACACGCCGAACACGTGACGATGCGATGCGACAACGGCGTGAATCAGCGTATGGCGGACGATTTCACCGACCGGCATGTCGACCGTGTCGATACCCGTCCATTCGTGCAGGATTTCGCGCGCACGCGGCACGTCATCGTTGTTGAGCGCGAGGTGGATGTCGGTGAAGTAGTGGCTGAACTGGCGGAAGCCGAGCGTGAAATACACGACGACGACGTTCCAGATGAACGCGAGCACGAAGCTCACCTTGTACAGCAGGAAATAGATCAGCGCGACGATCAGCACCCACGGCAGCACGACCGCGAGCCATGCGAGGATGCCGTGCTTCTGTTTGCCTGCGTCGAGACCATGCGCGACGGTTTCCGCATGAAACTGGAACAGCGCGAACACCGGATTGTTCGGCGACAACGCGCGGACCTGTTCGATGATGAGGGCGAGGAGAACCGAAAAGAAAGTCATGCGTGGCGCCGTCTTCGGAGTTATGTCATTTTTTGCATAACGATAGCACAGCGTAAGCACCGGATGGCTGCCGGCGCGGTCGTGCGGCAGCCGGCCGCGCGCGCCAGCCGCCGTGCGCGCCTAGCCGGCGGCCAAGAAGCGGTACAGATTGCGCAACATGCCGGCAGTTGCGCCCCAGATGAAGTAATGCCCGCCGGGTTCGCCATTCGGATAAGGCATCGCAAAAAAACGACGCTCGCCGCCTTCCCAGCGAAACACCCGGACCTGATGGTTCGCGGGATTCATCAGGAACGCGAGCGGCACTTCGAAAATCTCGGCCACTTCGAACGTGTCGGCCTGCACGGTGAACGGCGGATGCACGAGGCCGACCACCGGCGTCACGCAGAAGCCCGTGCCAGTCAGGTAGTCAGGCAACGCGCCGAGGATCTCGACACGCTCGTCCGCCAGCCCGATCTCTTCCTTCGCCTCGCGCAACGCGGTTGCGGTCGCGTCGCGGTCGAACGGTTCGCGGCGACCGCCGGGGAAGCTGATCTGTCCGGCGTGGTCGTTCAGGTGGTCGGCGCGCTGGGTCAGCAACATGGTGAGGCCGGACTCGCGAACGACGAGCGGGACGAGGACGGCCGCGCTACGCGGATCGACGCCCTCCTGCAGTCTCGCCTCGTCGGGCTCGACGCTCCACTCGAGCGTGCGCGCGAAACGGTCGCGCAGGCCGGACGGTGTCATCAGGCGGGAATCGATGGCCGGCAAGCCGGCGCCGGTGCCTTCGACCGGCAGGACTTCGGGATCGATGATGGGGCGGCGATTCAATGGGGCTCTCGTGTTTGTGTCGTATCGAGCATATTGTCGCGCCAGAATGAAAAAAGCACCCGGGTGGGTGCTTTTTCCTTACAGCTCTTACTCTTGGGAAGCTGCTGCGGCGCGATCCTTCGACACCAGCTTTTCCTTGATACGAGCCGACTTGCCCGAACGCTCGCGCAGGTAGTACAGCTTCGCACGACGCACATCACCGCGGCGCTTCACGACGATGCTTGCCAGCAGCGGCGAGTACGTCTGGAACGTACGCTCGACGCCTTCGCCCGACGAGATCTTGCGGACGATGAAATTCGAGTTCAGGCCACGGTTGCGAATAGCGATCACGACGCCTTCGTAGGCCTGAACGCGCTTGCGGTTACCTTCAACCACGTTCACGTTCACGATCACCGTGTCGCCCGGGGCGAATTCGGGGATCGTCTTGCCGGCGAGCGCGCGCTCGATTTCTTCCTGCTCAAGTTTTGCGATCAGATTCATTACTGACTCCTTATGCCATCGTGTCGGCGTTGGTACCCGCCTGCTTCCAGGCCTGGCCCCGATAGAGGATGGATTCACATCAGGCGCCGCACACGCATGCACGGCACCGCCAATTCCCGCCCGCGACACCGCCTCAGGAGGCGTCTTTCGCTTCGCGTGCGAGGTTCGCAAGCCACGCCTCGTCGGCCCGGCTCAGCAACTTCTCGCGGCGCGCCCGGACGATCAGATCCGGCCGCTTCCGCAACGTATTCCTCAATGCTTCCTGACGCCGCCACCGCTCGATCTCGGCATGATGCCCGCCGAGCAGTACGTCCGGCACGCGCATGCCATCGTATTCCTCGGGGCGCGTGTAGTGCGGACAATCGAGCAGGCCGTCGGCGAAACTGTCCTGCACGGCCGACAGCGAATCGTTCAGCACGCCGGGCAGCAACCGCACCACGGCATCCATCATCGCCATCGCCGGCAGTTCGCCGCCCGACAATACGAAATCGCCGAGGCTGATTTCCTCGTCGACGCAACGATCGAGCAGGCGCTGGTCGATCGCTTCATAGCGGCCGCACAGCACGACAACGCCGGGCTCCTGCGCCATCCGCACCGCGCGATCGTGCGTGAGCGGTGCACCTTGCGGCGACATCATCACGACGCGCGTGCTCGCGATACCCTGTTCCGCCTGCGCCGCTTTCGCGGCATCGATCGCGGCTTCGAGCGGCCTGGCCAGCATCACCATGCCTGGACCGCCGCCGTACGGTCGATCGTCGACCGTGCGGTAGTTGTCCGTCGTGAAATCACGCGGGTTCCAGGTGCGCAACCCGAAGCGCCCTTGCTTGACGGCCCGGCTGGTGATCCCCCAGTCGGTCAGTGCACGGAACATCTCGGGAAAGAGCGTGACGACGTCGAACTGCACCGCGCTCTCGGTAACCTGGTTCATTTCAGTAATCGGCTTCCCAGTCGACGACGATGCGACGCGCCGCCTGATCCACCGTTTTGACGTATACGCCGACGAACGGAATCAACCGCTCGTCGGTGGTCGGCTGACCGTCTTTGCCGGTCGCCGGATACTCGACACGCATGATCGAATGCACGCCGTTGTCGATCATCCCGCTCACCTTTCCGAGCGCCACCGATTGCTCGTTGACGACATCGAGACCGATCAGGTCGACCCAATAGAATTCGTCCGCGGCCAATGCCGGGAAATCCTCCCGGCGCACGAACACGCGAAAACCGCGCATGGCCAGCGCGGCATCGCGGTCGCTCACGCCCGCGGGTTGCGCAACGACAGTGTCGCTGTGCGTCTTCGACTGCAGGATGCGGACGGAAAGCCGTTCCGCACCACGCTCCAGCCACCAGCGGCGCGCCTTGAGCAGCGCATCGCCACCGCGACCGGCGTCGGCATGCGTCGCCACCTTGACCCAACCCTTCAGGCCATAGGCGTCGACGACTGCCCCGACCTCGACGGCATCGTCGGGCCAGGCTTGCGCCACTTCGAGACTGC
The DNA here is from genome assembly GCF_050768715.1 of Burkholderia sp. ZZQ-2. Classification (NCBI taxonomy): domain Bacteria; kingdom Pseudomonadati; phylum Pseudomonadota; class Betaproteobacteria; order Burkholderiales; family Burkholderiaceae; genus Burkholderia; species Burkholderia sp. ZZQ-2. Next base: position 68,880 of record NZ_LDVA01000359.1, read on the forward strand.
CCTGCTCGGCAGCCTGACCGGCGTTCGCGACAACGTCGCGCTCGACCGGCTTGCGGACGAATGCGCCAAACGACGCACGCCCGCGCCTTGCATTACCGGAATCGTGACCCGCCATCAATGCACCTCACAGCCGGCACGACCGGCACACCGTGCCATGTTAGGCAGCCGGTTGCGCCTTTTGCGCTTCCTTCACGAGACGCTGGACGGTCGGCGACAGTTGCGCGCCAACGCCTTGCCAGTACGTCAGGCGATCCTGAGCGATACGCAGCGATTCGCCCTTCGTGGCGACCGGGTTGTAGAAGCCGACGCGCTCGATGAAGCGGCCGTCACGACGGTTGCGCGAATCGGTAGCAACGATGTTGTAGAACGGGCGCTTCTTCGAGCCGCCACGAGCCAGACGGATGATAACCATATGATGTCCTTCGGGAAAACCGGGTTCGAAACTACTGAAACACGCGATTATAGCCGGAAACCAGAGGTACAACAAACACTTACGCGCAAAAAATCCGCAGGCGGCCTGTCCGCCGGGCATAGAATCGTCGTGTCCGGGACGTTCCACACCGTCATGCCGCCCCTTCGCGCCGCCTCGATACGCCGCAAGCAGCACCGTTTCGCGGCGCTGCTTGCCGGCCTTGCCTGCCTCGTATCCGCAATGGCGTCAGCCGCGCCGCTGCCGGTGGGCGAACTCGTCGTGCCGCCCGGTTTCCACGTCGAAGTGCTGGCCGACGCGGTACCGACCGCGCGCGAAATGGCGTGGTCGCCACGCGGCATCCTGTATGTCGGCACGCGGGAAGGCCGCGTGCACGCGTTCGTGATGCACGAGGGCCGGATCAGCGCGCGCTACGTGATCGCGTCCGGGCTCGATATGCCCGTCGGTGTCGCCTACCGTGACGGCGCACTCTATATATCGGCCATATCGCGCATCCTGCGGCTCGATCGCATCGACGACCGGCTCGCCACGCCACCCGCACCCGCCGTCGTCACCGACGCGCTGCCGACCGAACACCATCACGGCTGGAAATTCATCGCGTTCGGCCCCGACGGCAAGCTGTACGTGCCGACTGGCGCACCGTGCAACGTCTGTCTCGCCGATCACAGCCGCTACGCGATCATCGCGCGCATGAAGGCGGACGGCAGCGGGAACGAGGTTGTCGCCCGCGGCATACGCAATACGGTCGGCTTCGCATGGCACCCCGATTCGGGCGAGCTGTGGTTTACCGACAACGGGCGCGACATGATGGGCGACGACGTGCCCGACGACAAGCTGAACCGCGCACCGCGCGCGGGCCTCGACTTCGGCTTCCCGTACTGCCATGGCGGCGACACGCCCGACCCCGAATTCGGCAGCCCCGACGTTTGCCGCCGCTACGTGCCGCCCGTATTGAAACTCGGTGCACACGTCGCGGCCCTCGGCATGCGCGTCTATACAGGGCCGATGTTTCCGGCGTCATATCGCAACAACGTGTTCATTGCCGAACACGGCTCGTGGAACCGCAGCACGAAGGTCGGCTACCGCGTGATGCGTGTTGTGGTCTCGGCAGACGGCAGCCACGCGCGCCAGACTCCGTTCGTCACGGGCTGGCTGCGGCCCGACGGCACGGTATGGGGACGCCCTGCCGACGTGCTGCCGCTGCCGGACGGCTCGCTGCTCGTCAGCGACGACTACGCGGGCGCAATCTATCGCGTGACCTATGCGGCACCTTGACGCAGTACAGGGGTGACCGGCCCCGACCGGGCATCGTAGAATGCGTGCCGGGCCGCGCGCCCGCGCCGGCCCGCCGGCCGCCCATGCCAACGACAATACGCCGCCATCCATGTCCAGCAGCACCGCACCGTCCCGCCGCTTCCGCTCCAAGACGCTCACCGCCGCCCTCGCGTTCCTGTTCGGTTCGCTCGGCGCGCACCGCTTCTATCTGTATGGCTTTCGCGACGTGTACGGCTGGGCGCACCTGCTCGCGACGATCGTCGGCATCCCGGGCTTCCTCTTGCTCGCCGCGACCCAGCGCAGCGCCGGCCTCGGCTGGTGGCTTGCGGTACCCGGCGCAATCTCGCTGCTGGCCGCCTTCCTCGCCGCGCTCGTCTACGGGCTGCGTCCCGACGAAAAATGGGACGCGCAATTCAACGCGGAGACGGGCAGGCAAAGCAAGTCGGGCTGGACCGTGATCTTCGTGGTGATCTTCTCGCTGCTGATCGGTGCGTTCCTGCTGATGACCGCGCTCGCACTGTCGTTCCAGACGTATTTCGAGTCGCAGGTCGAAGCGGCCAAGCAGATTTCGCAGTAAGCACAACGAACGCGACGCACCGGCACCCCGCGAGGGCTTGGCGCACCGATCAGAACAGGTTCAATTGCATGTCGTCGCGCGCCTGCGTCGATCGCGTGCCGGCTGAACGTACAGCAACACGCGGCACCGGCGCTGCGGCGGCAGGCGTGCCGCGAAACTGCGACAGATCGAGAATGCCGTTCGTGCGCTCGTTCAGCCCGAGCCGCTTGACGGCCTGGCGGAAGCGCTGCCGCAGCAGGTCGGCCCAGATTCCCTCGCCCTTCATCCGCTTCGAGAAATCCGAGTCGTAGTCTTTCCCGCCGCGCATGTCGCGCACGCGGTTCATCACGCGCTCCGCGCGGTCGGGAAAATGCGCGGCCAGCCAGTTCTTGAACAGCGGCGCGACTTCCCACGGCAGCCTCAGGATGATGTAGCTCGCATGCGTCGCGCCGGCTTCCGCGCACGCCTCGAGCACACGCTCCATGTCGGGCTCGGTGACGAACGGAATCATCGGCGCAATGCTCACGCCGACCGGCACGCCCGCCTCGCTCAGCGCACGAATCGTACGCAACCGTCGCGCCGGCGTCGCCGCGCGCGGCTCGAGCGTGCGCGCGAGATCGGCGTCGAGCGTCGTGATCGTGACCGCCGCCATCACCTGCTTGCGCTCGGCCATCGGCGCGAGCAAGTCGAGATCGCGCTCGATCAGCGACGACTTCGTGATCGCCGCGAACGGCAACCCGCGATCGTGCATCACCTGAATCACGCTGCGCGTGATGCGCAAGTCGCGCTCGACCGGCTGGTAGGCGTCTGTGTTGACGCCGAGCGCGATCGGCTCCGGCACGTAGCGCTTGCGCGAAATCTCGCGCTCGAGCAACTCGGCCGCATTGACCTTCGCATAGATGCGGCTTTCGAAATCGAGCCCCGGCGACAAGCCGAGATAACTGTGCGTCGGACGCGCAAAGCAGTAGATGCACCCGTGCTCGCAACCGCGATACGGATTGAGCGATACGCTGAATGGAATATCGGGCGACTGGTTGTGCGTCAGGATGCTCTTCGCCCGCTCCTCGAATACCTGCGTGCGCAGCGGCGCGGGGAAATCGGCATCGTCCGACTCGTGTGTCCAGCCGTCGTCGACCGCTTCACGCTGGGCGATCTCGTATCGCCCCTGCAGGTTGTCGACCGCACCGCGCCCCTTGCGGGGCACGGGCGGCGCTATCGGAAATTCGTTGTCGGATCGATCGTCCATATGCCCACCCATTCGCCTGCGCCCAATACTGTACATTTATACAGTATTGGGCGCAGCGTGCCAAGGGCGGGATAAAGGGCCCGGCGGCCTGCCGCCGGTACGTCAGTCGCCCACCGCAATCGTCAGCGTCTCCTTGATTTCTTCCATCACGACATAGCTCTTCGACTGCACGGCGCCGGGCAACTGCAGCAGGATGTCGCCGAGCAGCTTGCGGTAGTCGGCCATTTCGCCGATCCGCGCCTTGATCAGGTAGTCGAAATCGCCGGACACGAGATGACACTCGAGCACCTCGTCGATCTTCATCACTTCCCGGCGGAATTGCTCGAACATGTTGCCGCCCTTGTGGCCGAGCGTGATCTCGACGAACACCAGCAGCGCGGCATCCAGCTGGTGGGGATCGACACGCGCGTGATAACCGGTGATCACGCCGTCCCGCTCCATGCGCCGCACACGCTCGATGCACGGCGTGACGGTCAGTCCGACCTGTTCCGCGAGGTCCTTCATCGCCATCCGGCCGTCGTCCTGGAGCAGTTTCAGGATGCGCCGGTCGAGCTTGTCGAGCGAGCGTACGGGCTGACGTTGCGTTCTCATTTGTTTATGCTGAAAACCTGAAAAATACGATAACAAAACCTACACATTCGACAATACCATAGCGCAAAAAACTAGATCAGCTAGAGGTTACACGGAGCCGCAGGTGCGCCCGGCCTCGATCTGGTCCCTTCCATCTGGAGCAGCTATGCGAGTCGTCATTCTGGGCAGCGGTGTGGTGGGCGTGGCAAGCGCGTATTACCTCGCGCGCGCCGGTCATGAAGTCACGGTGATCGACCGGGAGGCCGGCCCGGCGCTCGAGACGAGCTTCGCGAACGCTGGCCAGATCTCCCCCGGCTATGCCGCGCCGTGGGCCGCCCCCGGCGTGCCGCTGAAGGCCGTCAAATGGATGTTCGAGAAACACGCGCCGCTCGCGATCCGCCTCGACGGCACGCGCTTCCAGCTCCAGTGGATGTACCAGATGCTGCGCAACTGCACGGCCGAGCGCTATGCAGTCAACAAGGGCCGCATGGTTCGCCTCGCCGAATACAGCCGCGACTGCCTGCAGGCGCTGCGCGCCGATACCGGCATCCAGTACGAAGGCCGCACGGGCGGCACGCTGCAACTGTTCCGCACGCAGCAGCAACTCGACGGTGCAGCGAAGGACATCGCCGTCCTTCAGGAAGCGAACGTGCCGTTCGAACTGCTGTCGCCGGCCGACCTGAAGAATGCCGAACCGGCCCTCGCCGCCGTTTCGCACAAGCTGACGGGCGGCCTGCGCCTGCCGGGCGACGAAACGGGCGACTGCCAGCTGTTCACGACGCGCCTCGCGGCACTCGCGGAATCGCTCGGCGTGAAGTTCCGCTACAACACGCCGATCGATTCGCTCGCGATCGCGGGCGGCAAGATCGCCGGCGTGCAGTGCGGCAGCGAGACGGTGCGTGCGGACGCGTACGTCGTCGCGCTCGGCTCGTACTCGACCAGCTTCATCTCGAACCTGATGAAGATCCCCGTCTATCCGCTGAAGGGCTATTCGATCACCGCGCCGATCGTCAACGAAGCGGCCGCGCCCGTGTCGACCGTGCTCGACGAAACCTACAAGATCGCGATCACGCGTTTCGACCAGCGCATCCGCGTCGGCGGCATGGCGGAAATCGTCGGCTTCGACAAGAAGCTGCGCGCCGCGCGCCGCGAAACGCTCGAAATGTGCGTGAACGACCTGTTCCCGGGCGGCGGCGATACGTCGAAGGCAACGTTCTGGACGGGCCTGCGCCCGATGACGCCGGACGGCACCCCGATCGTCGGCCGCACGCCGGTGTCGAACCTGTTCCTGAACACCGGCCACGGCACGCTCGGCTGGACGATGTCGTGCGGTTCGGGCCAACTGCTCGCGGACCTGATCTCGGGCAAGATGCCTGCGATCCAGGCTGACGACCTGTCGGTACACCGTTACCTGAAGGACGTGGCAGGCCAGACGCGCCCGGCCTACGCATAAGCCGCTGCCGCCCGCGGCAATGCGGGCCTGCTGGCCGGCATCAAAGAGAAAGGCGCCCCGAGGGGCGCCTTTTTCATGACCTCGAGTGTCCCGCGAAGAATCAGAACTGGTCTTCCGTCAACGCGAGCACGCCCTCGTTGCCCTTCGTGCCGACAATCGACGCTTCGAGCGCGCCTGCCTGCACCAGCACCTGCTCCGCATAGAGCTGCGCGATCGCGATCTTCGCGCCGAAGAACGCCGGGTCGCTCGCGCGGTTCGCCTGCGCGGCCACCAGCGCGCGCGCCATCTGCCATCCGCACAGCACCACGCCCGCCAGCTTCAGGTACGGCACGCTGCCCGCGAACACCGCATTCGGGTCCTGCTTCGCGTTCGCCAGCACGTAATCCACCACCGACGACAGCGCCTTCGCGCCCTTCTCCAGTTGCACCTTCATCGACGCGGCCGCCGCACCGTCCAGCTTGCCCAGCGCCGCGACAGTCTCGCCGATTTCGGCGATCAGCGCCTTCGCCACCGCGCCGCCGTCGCGCAGCGTCTTGCGGCCCACCAGGTCGTTCGCCTGGATCGCCGTCGTGCCTTCGTAGATCGCCAGGATCCGCGCATCGCGGTAATACTGCGCCGCGCCGGTTTCCTCGATGAAACCCATCCCGCCGTGCACCTGCACGCCCAGGCTCGCCACGTCGTTCACCATCTCCGTGCTCCAGCCCTTCACGACCGGCACCAGATATTCGTAGATTGCCTGATGACGCGCCCGCGTCGCCTCGTCCGAATGGCGGTGGGCAATGTCGCTGTGCGCCGCGGCCACGTACGCCAGCGAGCGCGCACCTTCGGTCAGCGCGCGCATCGTGCCGAGCATCCGGCGCACGTCCGGGTGATGGATGATCGTCACCGACTGCTTGGCCGACCCGTCCACCGGGCGGCTCTGCACGCGTTCCTTCGCGAATTCCGCGGCCTTCTGGTACGCGCGGTCGGCCACGCCGATCCCCTGCATCCCGACGCCGAAGCGCGCCGCGTTCATCATGATGAACATGTATTCGAGGCCACGGTTTTCTTCGCCGATCAGATAGCCGATCGCGCCACCGTTATCGCCATATTGCAGCACCGCCGTCGGGCTCGCCTTGATCCCGAGCTTGTGCTCGATCGACACGCAGTGCACGTCGTTGCGTTCGCCCAGCGAGCCGTCCTCGTTCACCAGGAACTTCGGCACGATG
>NZ_LDVA01000360.1:0-27269 GCF_050768715.1 Burkholderia sp. ZZQ-2
CACCGCGGCGTTCCCCTTCCCGCGCGCGGCCTGCGTGTGCCCGTCACGCACGCTGCCCGGCCGCTGCGCGACGACATCGAACGCCGCCGCATCGCGCGCGTCGTCGTCGCGTTCCTTGATCAGCAGCCATTGCTCCTGGCGCCCCTGCTGCTGCCCGCTGCGCACCAGCGCCCAGCCGCCGTGCAGCTTCGCGCCGTCGAGCCGGAACGTCAGCTTGCCGGCACGGTAGCCCGCGCGTGCCTGCGCGACGCCGCCGTCGGGCGTCCACGTTCCTTCGTCCCACACGACGACCGAGCCCGCACCGTAATGTCCGGCCGGAATCTCGCCTTCGAACGACGCGTATTCGAGCGGATGGTCCTCGACGTGCACGGCCAGCCGTTTCACCGCCGGATCGACGCTCGGCCCTTTCGGCACGGCCCACGATTTCAGCGTGCCGTCGAGTTCGAGACGGAAGTCGTAGTGCAGCCGCCTCGCGTGGTGCTCCTGGATCACGAAGCGCAGCGGCCGGGCCGTGCGCGCGGACGTTCCCGCCTTCCGCGACTGCCGCGCGACAGCGTCGGCGGGCGCGCGATGCCGTCCGTGCGCGCCCTCGGGTTCCGGCGTCGCATCGAAGCGGCGTTTGCGGCGATAGGGATCGAGTTTCGCGGCCATCGCGTCGTTCTCCGTTGCGCGATCATGCGGCGTGCTTGCGGCGCGCGGCGATCTTCTTCGCCGGATGCGCCACGGCCGTGCCGTGCTTCGCGGCCGCGCGTTTCGCGGGCGCCTTCGCGGCACCCTTTTCTGCACCCTTCGCGGCCCCTTTCGTCGGCGCTTTCGTCGGCGCTTTCGCAGCCGGTTTGCGCCGCGCACCGGCGGCACGCGAAGATGCCGGCGCCCCGGCATCCGCCTCGTCGTCCGCTTCGGCTGCCCGCGCACTGCCGCCCTTCAGGCTGCGTTTCAGCAACTCGGTCAGGTCGACCACGTTGGACGCCGCGCGCCCCGTCTGCGCGGGCCTGTCCTCGATCTCCTCGATCCGGCCCGCGCGCACCTTGCGTTCGACCAGGTCGAGGATGTCGTCGCGAAACGTGTCGTGATACTCGTCGGGTGTCCACGAACCCGACATGTCGTCGATCAGCTTCTTCGCCATCGCGAGTTCGCGCGCACTGACGCCCGCGCGCTTCGCATCGCCGGCCGGCACCGACAGTTCGTCGAGCGGACGCAGTTCCTCCTGCCAGCGCAGCGTATCGAGCGCGAGCAGCGGCCCGACCGGAATCAGCGCGCCGAGATGCTGACGATCGCGCATCACGACGTGCGCGATGCCGATCTTGCCGCTGTCCTTCAGCGCATCGCGCAGCAGCGCGTAGACCTTTTCGCCCTTGCGGTCCGGCACGAGGTAGTACGGCGTGTCGAGATACAGGAACGACACGGCGCCTTCGTCGACGAACGTGACGATGTCGACCGTCTGCGTCGATTCGGGGTTCGCCGCGCGGATCTCGTCGTCGGTCAGCACGACATAGCGCTCCTTCTCGTACTCGTAGCCGCGCACGATGTCCTCGCGCGTGACTTCCCGGCCGGTGCGCTTGTTGATCTGCCGATAGCCGACCGGGTCCATCGAGCGCCTGTCGAGCAGGCGGAACGACGGCTTCACCGTACGCGTGGCCGGGAACAGCTGCACCGGCACGTGAACGAGCCCGAAGCTGATCGCGCCTTTCCAGATCATCCGTGCCATCGATGCCCTCCTTGCGGCGTGTGTGGTCCGGCGAAAGTCACGGCCTGCGGCAGCGGCTGCGCCGCACGATGCTGACGTGGCCGTTGCGCTCCAGGATCGCCGCATCGACGTCGGACAGGTCGGTCGCGCCGAGCGCCTGCCGCACGCTTTCGCGGATGTCGGTCGGCGTGAGCAGCGCGGCGCGCATCTGCGCGTCGTCGAAACGGCCGTTGCGATACACCTCGCGCTCGACGCCCACCAGCAGCCGCTCGAGCCGGCGCGAGCGCACGCAGGCCCAGCCGATCGCGCGATGCAGCAGCGCGATCGCGAACGACGCCGCGACGGTCGCCACGAACGGCGACGCACCGACCACCGCGCGGCTCAGGATCGCGCCGAGCAGGATCCCGACCACGTAGTCGAACGGCGAACGCTGGCCGAACGCGCGCCGCCCGGCGATGCGGATCAGCACGAGCGCGACCAGGGACACGACGATCGCACGCAGCGCCATCTGCCCGGGGCCGAGCATCCGGCCCTGTCCGAACAGCGCGACGACGATGTCCATGATCGCGCGGCGCTAGGCCGGCAGCGCGGCGGCCTGAAGCGCGTCGCGCATCTGCTCGACGGGCGCCGGGCGCGCGCCGGGCGTTGCGATCCGCGTGACCGGGCGGGTACACGGCGCTTCGTGGTCGGGCCGCGAGCGGTGTTCGCCGGGCCGGCGCGACTTCGCGCGGTCGGTCGACTGCGCGGGCGCGGTGTTGCCGGCGGATGGGGAACGGGTCATCGACAGATCCTCGTTGCATTCGAATGAGCAGCCGGACGGGCAGCCGCCACGCAAACCGCCGCGCCGCGGCGCTGGCATGCGGACGGCAGCGAAAACCGGTACGACGGGCCGCGATCGCGCCCGCGACGCCGGCTGCGAATTCAGGGCGCGGCCAGCGCCGCGTCGAATTCGGCGCGTGTCACGTCGAGCGTCACGCTGCATTCGATCGCGGCATCCTCGACGCGCGGCTTGCGCTCGTCCACCGCGCGCCGCGCGCGGTCGCACAACTGCGTGCGCACGCGCAGCCGGTCGGCCGCGTCGAGCAAAACGTAGCGATCGACGACGTCGGGATCGAACCGCAGGTCGACCGCGCAACGCAATTCGCGCGCGTCCTCGTCGGACGGCACGCGCACCCACGACACCTGGATCGTCAGGCCGCCGGATGCGTCGTCCGCGCGCACGACGATGGTCGACTGCGACGGAAAGCCGATCGCGAGCGCGTGTTCGAGTTCGGCCACGCGCTGCGACCGGTCGGGCGCGGCACTCATCGTCGCACGACGCCCAGCAGCAGCGTGACCAGGAAGATCACGACGAAGATGTAGAACAGGATCTTCGCGATCTCGGCCGCGCCGGCCGCAATCCCGCCGAAGCCGAACACGGCGGCGACGATCGCGATGATGAAGAAGATGATGGCGTATCGAAGCATGGAACCCTCCTGGATGACAGCGGTCGTCACCAAACGTCGTCGTCGGTCACGCATCGTGCTTGTGTTTCGGTTTGCCGCGTACGGGCGTGGAAGCCATTTTCTCGAGCTCTTTCTCGCTCATCGACTCGGCCATCGACTTCGCCGGCGGTTTGAGGTCCTTCATCTTCGTTTCACCGCGCTTCGCCGACAGCGCCGCGCCTGCGGCACGCTGCTGGGCCTGGGATTTTGCTGGCATGGTTGCACTCCTGTCGTGGATGGATGCGCGGGCCGACACGACGGGCGGCGCCGCGCGCGGTCGAAGATCGGTTCGGCGGGCAAGCCGTCACGTCACGCGGCATCGCGACGCCGCAGGTCGGCCGCCGGAATCTTCATCGCCTGCCGATACTTCGTCACCGTACGACGCGCAAGAAGAATGCCGCGGCCCGCGAGGTTCTCCGTGAGCGCGACGTCGGACAGCGGCTCGGTTTGCCGCTCGGCCGCGATCATGTCGCGGATCAGCACCTTCGCCGCCGACGCCGAGCACACGCCCTTGCCGGCCGCCTCGAGCTTGCGCGGGAAGAAATGCTTGAACTCGAACGTGCCGTGCGGCGTGGCCATGTACTTGTTGCCGGTCGCGCGCGACACGGTCGATTCGTGCAGGTCGAGCTCTTCCGCGATGTCGCGCAGCACGAGCGGCTTCATCGCGATCTCGCCGTAACGAAAGAAATCGCGTTGCCGCGCGACGATGCATTCGCCCACGCGCTGGATGGTGTCGAAGCGCTTCTGCACGTTGCGGATCAGCCAGCGCGCTTCCTGCAGCTGCTGGCCGAGCGGCGAATCGCGCTCGCCGCTCGACTGCGCGAACAGCGTCGCGTAGCGCTCGTGCAGGCGCGCGCGCGGCAGCACGGCCGGGTTGATCGTCACGATCCATTCGTCGCGCACCTGGCGCACGATCACGTCGGGCACCACGTAGTCGCCGCGCGTGCTGCCGTAGTGACTGCCGGGGCGCGGGTCGAGCCCGCGCACCAGCGCGCAGGCGGCGTGCATCGTCTGCGGGTTGCAGCCGAGACGCCGCTGGATCTCCGCCGTCTCGCGGCGGGCGAGCCGTTCGAGATGCTCGTGCGCGATCGCCTTCGCTTCCGCGAGCGCCGGCGTACCGGCCGGAATCGCGTCGAGTTGCAGCACGAGACATTCGGACAGCGAACGCGCCGCGATCCCCGGGCGGTCGAGCATCTGCACGAGCCGCAGCGCGATCGCGAGATCCTGCTCCGACAGCAGCAGCGCCGGATCGGCCGCGACCCGCAGCTCGGCGAGCTCCTGGCGCAGATAGCCGTCGTCGTCGAGCGCGTCGATCACGATGCGCGCGGCTTCGCGATCGCGCCTGTTCAACGGATACAGCCTGAGCGCGTCGTGCAACTGCTGATGCAGCGACGGTTCGGCGGCGATCCATTCGCCCGGCGACAGGCCGTCCGCATCGTCGCCCTGGCGGTTCGTGCCGCGCGGCGCGGGCGCCGCCGTCAGCGGCACCTCGCCGTCGGGCGGCCGGACATCCTCGGGCTCGGGCGCCGCTTCGGGCGCGGCCGCTTCCGCCGGCTGCTCCGGCGCGCCGTCGGCGGCTTCCTCGTCGCCCGGGCCGTCTTCGAGAAACGGGTTCATGTCGAGCGCCTGCCGCAATTCCTGTTGAAATTCGAGCGAGGACAACTGCAGCAGCCGCAGCGACTGCTGAAGCCTCGGCGTAAGTGCCAGATGCTGTCGCATCTGCAACGCAAGCGAGACGGGCATCGAAAGCCTCCTGATTATTCGGTTCGCGTTAGGTCGTCTGCACGACTTACGCAGCTTTCGTGCCAATTCGGCGAAGCGCGTCGCCTCGCAGTTCTCGCGGGTCCGCACCCCGCTTCGACGCTGGCCGGGGCCGCTTTTTTACAAGCCCGCGGCAAGTTTTGGGGCACGCCATTCGCTCGTCCGGAAGGGCATCCGGATGTGCCCCCCGAACGCCGCCACCTGCCGTACGTGATGCGTGGAAAACGCTCGATCAGTACTGCATCGGCGGCGGCGTGCCCGGCAACGGCCGGTCGCCCTGCGCACCGTTCGGACCCGGCGGCGGGACGTCGGCCGGTTCACCGCCGGCCGCGCCCTGCGGCATCATGTTGCCCGGCGACGGACGCGTGTCGTAGCGCGTATTCGCGTCCGGCATCGTCGTGGTCGACTGCGCGCCGCGGCCATCCGGCGGTGCGGGCGGCGCCCCGTGCGCACCGTAGGGGCCGTTCGTCGGTTGCGTGCAGGCGGCCAGCGCGCACGCGGCGGCGAACGCTAGGGCGCCCGCGCGTATCGTCTGGATCGTGTTCATCGAATACCTCCGTCGGATCGATGGCTCAGAGCCGGTTGAAATGAAAATCGCCGGCATAGGCGGTCGGCGTGCGGCGCGCCATCATCGTGTCGAATTCGGCCGCGACACGCGCGAGCGTGCCGCGCTGCCGTTCGATGCCGGCCCGCTCGAGCGCGGCGAATGCGTCGGCGTCGAACGTCACCGACAGCGACGCCGGATGGCCGTCGACGCGAAAGCCGATATGCAATGCACCGGCCGGCCGCTCCTCGATGTGGAACGGCATCGCGCGCGCTTCGAAATGGCGGCCGAGCGTCTCGGCGATCTCGCGCAGCACGCCGGGTTTCACGCGGACGCTCATCGCCGCGCCTCCGCATGCAGTCGCGTTATCCCGCCGACCGACGGCGCATGCACGGGCGGCTGCCGCGACGGCGGTTCGCGCTCGGGCGGCGCAGTCCCGGGCGGATCGCCTGCCGGTTGCCGGTGCGGTTCGGGCACGTCGGGCGGCAAGTCGTCGGGATCGGGGTCGTCGGGGTCCGGCTCGAGGTCGGGGAACGGCGGGATGGGCCGCTGCAGCCATTGGGCGGGATCGTGTTTCATCGGCATTCCATCAGGGCGGGTTCGGATCGGCATCGTGTGCGGCGGTCGTGACTGGATACGGAAGTCCCGCAATGCGCATGCCGTCCGGTCGCGACGCCCGCATGCGGTCGACGGCGCGAACCCGCGCGGCCCCATGCGACGCGTCGTGCCTTCGCTACACCGCTCGCTGCAAATCTTTCAAGCACGTCGTTATGCGTCGTACGCGGCCATCACGAGCCACAGCTCGCGGCCGTTGTCCTTCACGCACGCCGCCAGCGCATACGAATCGGACGGCTCGCATGCGCGCTGCAGCGCGAAACGCGCCGGTTCGGTCGAACCGAACGTCTCGTCGCCCAACGGCCGCACGTCGGCCTTGCCCTCGAACATCCGGCGCTCGGGCCGGTAGATCAGCGGTTCGTGTTTCCATTCGTTGAAATGGCTCTTCACCGAATCGAATCCGCCGCCGCATACGTTGATCTCATAACGCACGCCTGGTCGTCGTTTCGGAATCGTCATCGTGCCTCCGCTCGAAATGCGCACGGCAGGCACCGGTCGGGCCGCGCGTCGTCATCGCAGTCGATACGGCAAGTCGTGTGCCGCGTCCGCGAGCCGGGCACGGCCGTTGCGGCCATCCCGGCTCCTCGTCACCGATACGGAGCCTCGCGATGAAGGATTCGACCCGGCCCGGCCACGACGCGCCGGCCCACGAGCGGCATCCCGACCCGACGCCGCCGCTGAAGCACCAGGACCGCACGCGCACGCGCCATTCGGAACGCCATATCGACAAGCAGCTCGAGGACACGTTTCCGGCAAGCGACCCGCCGGCGACCGGCGGCGTCACGCGGATCGAACCGGACACGCCGCCCGGCACGCACGACGAAGGGCCGTGGCGGAGCCCGCGCGAACGCGACGACGGCGCGTGATGGAGCCAAGCGAACCGCGCGTGCAGGAAGGCACGCGGCTTGCGGACTCCACCGACGAATTCGCCATCCCCACCTGCAAGGAGGAAGTCATGCATCGCGTCAACGAAATCATGTCGCAGGACGTCGTGCGCATCGCGCCGACCGACTCGATCCGTCATGCCGCGCAACTGATGGAGCGCTACGACATCGGCGCGCTGCCCGTGTGCGACAACAACCGGCTGATCGGGATGGTGACGGACCGCGATCTCGCGGTGCGCGCGATCTCGGCCGGCAAGCCGCCGGAAACGCGGGTCCACGAAGTCGCATCGGGCCCGATCGAATGGTGCTTCGACGACGATTCGCTCGACGAGATCCAGCACTACATGGCGGACGCGCAGTTGCGCCGCCTGCCCGTCGTCGATCACGACAAGCGGCTGGTCGGCATGCTGTCGCTCGCGGACATCGCGACGCGCTCGGCCGGCCCGGCGCGCGACGACGTCGCGAACACGCTCGAAGGCGTGTCGCAACCGAAGCAGACGTGACGGCGCGATCCTTGCGCCGCACGCTACCCGCGCGACCCGCAGGGCCCGCCCCGGGCACCGTCGCGCCCCACGCAGCCTGGAGGAAACCATGCACACTTCCGATCAAGGTCAGACCCGCATCATCGGCAAGGGCGCCGCAACGGCGGCCGGCCCCGGCCCCGACGTGATGGCGGCCGATACGCTGGAAGGCGACAAGGTCTATACGACCGACGGCGACGACGTCGGCAAGATCAAGGACATCATGCTCGACGTGCGCTCAGGCCGCGTCGCCTACGCGGTGCTGTCGAGCGGCGGCATCCTCGGCATCGGCGACAAGCTGCACGCCATTCCGTGGAGCGCGCTCACGCTCGACACCGAACGCAAATGCTTCCTGCTGTCGGTGTCGTCCGAGCGCATCCGCAACGCGCCGGGGTTCGACAAGGACCACTGGCCGGCGATGGCCGATCCGCAATGGGCCGAGCCGCTGCACGAGTTCTACGGCAGCGCGCCGTACTGGAGCGGCGGCGACGAACTCGGGCTGACCGACCCGACCGAGGAACTGAACGATCCGCGCGCGCGCGACCGTCACTGATCGCACGACGATGCGGCGCCGGTTCGCCGGTGCCATCCGCTTTCCTTTCTACACGCCCCGCTCGCGCGGGGCGTCTTTTTTGCAAGCTGGGACGGCGGAAGGTGAGGTGCGTTACGTGCGTTCAGTGCGCTACGGCACCGCTCCGATCGCGCTGGAGAACACGCGCGATGCCGGGCGGTGGCCGGATCGTCGCCGGGGTCGGGTTGCATCGCGCCGCTCCTTTCTTCTGTCGCCGGAACCGA
Source organism: Burkholderia sp. ZZQ-2 (assembly GCF_050768715.1). Classification (NCBI taxonomy): domain Bacteria; kingdom Pseudomonadati; phylum Pseudomonadota; class Betaproteobacteria; order Burkholderiales; family Burkholderiaceae; genus Burkholderia; species Burkholderia sp. ZZQ-2. The sequence goes on from NZ_LDVA01000360.1 coordinate 8,292, forward strand.
TCGCCGTGCAGCTCGCGGCGGCCATCATCGTGCGCCGCAACCGGGAGCGGCAACGCCCCGGCCGCGGCCCCGTTGCCGTCACATCATCTTGCCGCGCGAGCGTTCGGCGCGCGCCGCCTCCGCCGCCGATTCGACCTTCTTCACTTCCTCCGGCGGCGGCAGCACGGCCTTGAAGCCCATCGATTCGATCCACATCTCGCGCGCCCAGCCGCGCGTGTGATACAGGTGGTGATCCTCGTCGGCCTCGACCTCGTCATGCGCGTCCTTCAATGTCTTCGCCGCATCGCCCGACAACTGGTCAGCCGCGTAGCCGATCAGCTCCCAGTTCAGGTGGTCCTTGGTCTCGGCGAGCACCACGCACTCCGCCGCGACGACCTGCGCGACGGCCGGATCGGCCTGCTTCCGCGCCTGCTCGATCACGTGGACCAGCGCCTTGCCGGTGGCCGCGACCGCGCTGCGTCCGGGCGACTGCGCATCGGGGTCCATGCCTAACGTCTCGAACACCTTGCGCAGCACTTCCTGATGATGCTGTGTCTCGCGGTGGTACTTCTCCCATTCCTTGTGCAGATCGCCGTCGGTCGCGCACTGCAGCGCGGCCTCGTAGAGCTTCGCGCCGCCAAGCTCGGTTTCGTATGCCTGACAGAGCAATTCGCGGATGCCTTCGTGTTTCGGTTGCCGATGGGCCATGACTGCCTCTCCGAAAAAAACGGGCCGCACGCGGCCCGGGGTTGAACGGGCACGCGTTACCGCGCGCCCACCTTGCGTTCGAGCGCCTGCGCCATGCTCAGGTGATGCCTGAGCGTCGGCAGCGTGGCGCTCGCGAATTCGCGCAGCTGCGGGTCCCTGCCGTCGCGCGCCTCGCCTTCGAACAGCGCGACGGCCTTGCGGTGTGCGTCGGGGCCGACCGCCGCGACATACGCGACGTCGAAGTCGCGGCCATTCTTGCCGCGCAGCGCCTCGACGTCGGGGTCTGAAATCTGTTCGACCTGCGGCTTCATGCCCTTGCGCGCGGCGAGCTCGGTGAGCCGTGCATTCGCCTTGCCGTGATCGCTCACCATCTGCTTCGCGAAAACGCGCACGTCCGGCGACTGCGCCTGCTTCAGCGCGAGCTGGCTGGCCTGCACCTCGGCCTTGCCGGCGATCGCGGCCTTGTCGATGAATTCCGCGTCACCGCCTTGCGGGGCCTTCGCGATCCGCGCGTCGCCCGCGCCCGCGCCCGACGATGGATTGATCACGCCACCCGGCACATGCGAATTCGATGCGGGCGGCTCGCTCGGCGCCTGCGCGCCGGCGAGTCCCGATACGGCGAGCACGCCCGCGGCAAGCGCCGCGGTCGTCCAGTTCGGATGTTTCATCTGCCTTCTCCTTGCACTTGCGTGGAAGCGGCCGCCGATGCCCACCGACGGCCACCGATCGCCTTCAGCCGCCGACGATCGAGCCGCCGTTCGGGTGCAGCGTCTGCCCCGTCATGTCGCTCGCGCCGTCGGCCACGGGCGCGGCCTCGCCGGCGAGCCTGCCGCTGCCCATGTCACCGGCCGCGTCGTCGTGCGGCTTCGTCCGGCCGGCGCACCGGATCGAAATCGCGCCACTTGCCGTCCTGCCAGTCGCCGTCGACGCGCTCGATCGACTTCGCGCCCGTCGCGCGCAGCACGTCTTCCGCCGTGGCGGCCGTGTCCGGCGTCACATGCGCGGCGAGGATCACGCCCGTCTCGCTTCGTGCAAGCGTGCCCTTGCCTTCGTCCTGCTCGCCGCGCATCCGGCCGAGCGCACCGCCCAGCGCGCCGAGGTACGCGCCGGCCAGTGCGCCCGCCGCCGGCACGAACCAGTAGCGCACGCCCACCGCATAGACGGCCACCCCGACGATGGCGCCGATCAGCAACCCGCGCATCGCGCCGACCATCGCGCCGCGCCCGCCGGGTTTCGCCGCCGTGTCGGCGTAGACGTCGCCGCCGATCGGAAAGCGCGCGTGCTGGCCGCCCGGGTTCAGGAAGAAAATCGACACGTCGTCCGTGCCGAACGCGCGCTCGTAAAGGCTGCGCGCCCCGCTCTCGGCTTCATCGAACGTCGTGAAGCGGCCTGCGACGATCATCGCCATGCTCGTGCTCCTTGTCGCGGTACGCCGCGCGCGAGCGCGCACGGCACGATGGCGGCACGGCTCACATCAGCCGCCCGAGCTCCTTCGACACCGATGCCGGCGTGTCGTATTCGCGATCGGGAATGCGCGTGAGCATGTCGAGCACGTCGTGGGCCGCATGCGAGCGTTGCGCGCATTCGACGATGGTCGCCTTGCTGGCCGGGTAGTCCATGCCCTTCAGCGCCTTCTGCACGTCGACCGGGCCCGGCGGCTTGCCGTGGCCGGTCTGGTGCCCGCCCTTGTCGTGGTCCTGCTGCGCGCGCTCGCCTTCGTGCGCGCGGGCGCGGCTGAGTTCGTGGCCCGTGTGTTGTCGGGATGTCATCGAAACCTCCTTGATCGAATGAACGGAAACGGCATCACGCGGGCCCGCGGCGCGCACGCGCAAGCGCGGCGAACACGAGCGCCGCCGCGCCGAGCGCGACCGCGCCGGCCATCTTCGGCCGCTGCACCACCGTGTTGTATGCGCAGCTGCGCAGCACGGGGCCGTCCATCCCTTCGCGCTCGTGCAGCGCATGACGCGAGTCGTACAGCGCGTTGTCGTCGCGCGGGCGCGCGGGCCGCACCGTGCGCTGGCCGCGCGAGAACAGCGTGGCCGCGACACGGTCGAACAGGCGCGGCGCGTGATACGCGCTTGCCGACGTCAGCTTCGCGGCACCGCCGACGAACAGCGTGCGGCGCGGATGGGCGGCCGCGAACAGGATCGCGTCGGCCACGAGGTCGGGGTCATAGATCGGCGGCGGCAGCCTCGGCTCGACGTTCATGTAGTTCTTCGCGTGCATCACGAACATCGTGTCGATCGCGGCCGGCTTGATCAGCGTGACCGACACCGGCAGGTGGTCCGATTCCATCTCGAGCCGCAGCGAATCGGTGAAGCCCTTCACCGCGTGCTTCGACGCGGCGTACGCGCTTTGCAGCGGCACCGGCGCATCGGATGCCTCGCTGCCCATGTTGACGATCGCGCCGCCGTGGAAATCGCGCTTGCGGCGAAAGTGATCGGCCGCGACGAGCGAGCCGTGCACGACGCCCCAGTAGTTGGTCTCGAACAGGCGGCGCTGATCCTCGAGCGGCACCGCGGCCGCCGTGCCGAAGATCGACACGCCCGCGTTGTTGACCCAGGTGTCGAAGCCGCCGTAGGTGTCCGCCGCCTTCGCGGCCGCGCGCTGCACGTCCTCGAGGTTCGCGACGTCGCCGGCGACCGGCACCGCGAGGCCGCCGTGCTGGCTGATTTCCTCGCACAACGTGTTCAGCGCGCCCTCATTGCGCGCGAACAGCACGAGCTTCGCGCCGCGCCGTGCGGCCTTGCGCGCGGTGACGAGGCCGATGCCGCTCGTCGCGCCGGTGATCACGATCGTCTGCTCGCCGACCGGTTTGAGCATGCAGTTCATGACGGAACTCCTGTTGCGGCAACGTTACTTGGCCCGGATGGTCAGCTGGTCGCGCACGTCCTGCACGCCGTCCACCTGCTTCACGACGCCGACGGCCTGCGTGCGCTGCTGTTCGTCGGGCACGCTGCCGGTGAGCATCACGATGCCGTGCCGCGTCTTCACGTGGATGTCGCCGGACGACAGGCCGCTCGTGCCGACGAGCTCGGCCTTCACCTTGGTCGTGATCGTCGCGTCGCGGATCTTCCTGCCGGTCGTCGAATGCGACGACGTGGATGACGATGACGACATGGATGACGACGCGGCGCTGTCGTCGCCGGCGGCGAACACGTTCGGCACGGCCGTGACGCAGGCGCTAGCCGCGACGATCGCGATCGCCATGCCGACACACTTCGCGCGATGGCGGCGGATGTGCAGGGAGCGGGCTTGCAGCTGGAATACCTTCATCGTGACCTCCTTTCGTCGAGCCGGCACGGCCGGCGGGCGGACATCACGGGCGCAAACCGCGTGCCGCGGCAGCGCCGCCCGGTGCTGGCGGCAATCGCCGGCCGGACGCGCTTTCATCCAATGCGTTGTAATTTTTTCGGCATGGCGGCCGGCGGTTTCCCCCGCAGCGGTGCGGGTATGCCGCTTGCCGACCGGCGGCTGCGTCGGCCCGTTTGCGCGGGCCGGACCTCAGGGGCATCGCCCGGCGAGGAGGCGCGCCGGTCAGTGAACACGTATCGCGGTTGCGGGGAGCCGGCGGTGTGGACGCGGGCGGGAGGATTCAAGTTGCGGACGTTGCGAAGCAATCTGTGGAGCACGACATCGGCCACGATGCCGTGGCGTACTCGCGCACCGCGACGTAAACGCTCAATGGAGGACTGCGATATAAAACGCGGGTTCGTCGACGGCAGCGACATCTTTCCCGGTTCACATCCGTGCGAGAGGGTCGTGACTACCGGCGCCCTCGACGTCAAACAACCGCGGCCGGCGCGTCAGTCGTCGCGCTTCGTCGCGTGCGCGATCTTGTGCACCAGTTCGCGCACGTCGACCGGCTTGCACAGATAGCCGTCGAACCCGGCCTCCAGCGCACGGCGCTGGTCGGCGAGGCCGGCATGCGCGGTGACCGCGAGCACGCAAACGTCGGGCGGACCGCTGTCGCCGTTCGTCGCCCCGTGCCGCAACGCATCGAGCAGCCAGAAGCCGTCGCCGTCCGGCATCGCGAGATCGGACAGCACGACGGTCGGCCGCAAGTCGGCGGCGACCGCGAGCGCCTCGCGGCCCGACGACGCGATCGCGACCGACGCGCCGAACGTGGTCAGCGCGGCCGTGAGGCTCGCCCGCGTCGTCGCATCGTCGTCGACGATCAGGATCCGCTGCGCATCGAGCACGAGCGGCTCGCGCTGCCCGCCCGCCTGCGCGAGCCCCCACGCCATCGCGCCGACCGGCTGCCAGCCGGCCGGCAGCGTCACCGTGAAGGTCGTGCCGCGATTGCGGCCCGCGCTCACGACGGTCACGCGGCCGCCGTGCAACTCGGCGATATGCCGCACGATCGACAGGCCGAGACCGAGGCCGCGTCGCGACGACGCAGGCGAATCGTCCGCGCGGCGAAACATGTCGAAGACGTACGGCAGGAACTCCTGCGCGACACCCTGCCCCGTATCGGTCACGGTCAGGATCACCCGCGCGTTGTCGAGCGCGAGCCCGACCGTCACGTTGCCGCCGTCCGGCGTGAACTTCAGCGCGTTCGAGATGAGGTTCGACAACATCTGCCGCAATCGCTCGGCGTCACCCGACACGATGCACGACGAGGTCTCGCAATCGAATTCGAGCTCGATGCCGGCCAATGACGCAGCCGTCTGGAACGCGCCGACCGAATCGGAGAACAGCCGCACGATGTCGACCGGCGTCGCGTCGAGGCGCAGCTTGCCGGTCGCGAGCGACGACGCATCGAGAATGTCGCCGACCATCCGCGTGAGCGAACGCGCGCTGCGGTCGATGGCATCGATCGCCTGGTTCTGCAGCGCCTGGTCGCCGGAATTGCGCAGCACCTCGACCCAGCCATAGATCACGTTCAGCGGTGTGCGCAACTCGTGCGATACCGTCGCCAGCAGCTCGTCCTTCAGCCGGTTCGACGTATCGGCCTGGTCGCGTGCGTCGCGCGCGCCCCGCAGCGAGCGCTGCGCGCGGAGGTCGCGCCGGCGCTGCGCACCGGTTTCGCGCAGCGTCAGCGACAGCGCGACGCATTCGCGTGCCTCGCCGCGTACCGGGCACGCCGATACGGTCGCGCGAAAACGCCGGCCGTCGCGCCGCACGCACAGCAGTTCGAGCGGCCCGACCGGATCGCGCATCGCTTCGAAGGATTCGGCCAGCGGATTGCGCCGCAACCAGCGCATGGCGATCAGCGAGTCGAACATGCGGCCGCGCGCGTCGGCCTCGTCGTAACCGAAGATTCGCTGCGCGGCCGGATTCCAGCTGGCAATGCGGCCGTTCGCGTCGATGCCGACGATTGCGTCCGGCGATGCGTCGACCACCGCGCGTTGCAAGCGCGACGCGTCGATGCGTGCGCGATCCGCGCCGGCATCGCGCAGCAGCAGCACCGCGCCGTCGAGGTTGCCGTCCGGATCGCCGAGCGGCGCGGCAACCTCGACGATCGGCACCGGATCGCCGGTGCCGTCACGCTGCAGCCAGTGCCGGTCGGACACCGCGTCCGCGCCGTCGAGCGCGCGATCGAGCGGCGTCGTCTGCACGCGGCGGCCGTCACGATCGACGATCCGCAGCACGTCGCGCACCGGCCGCCCCGCCGCGTCGCCAGGCCGGCAGCCGGCGAGTTCGGCCGCCGCCGCGTTGATATAGGTCAGCCGCCCTTTCGTGTCGACCGCGATCACGCCGTGCGGCAGCGCACTCAGCACGGCTTCGAGCTGCCGGCGTAAAGCTGCCTCGTGTCGGCGCGCGCGATCGTTCGTGATCCGTGTCTGTCGCAACATCGACGCGATCGCGCAAACGAGCGCACCGATCAGGATGAAGGTGCCGAGCTGCACGAGCCGCTCGGGCAGCGGCGCCGGATAGGCGGCCGGATCGGACAGGAACAGGGTCCACACGAGCAGCCCGCTGACGACGGTCGACACGATCCCGAACAGGAACGACGTCGCCCACGCGGCGCCTGCGAGCAGCGGGTAGTACATCACGAACGGCAGGTTCACGCCGCCGAAGCGGATCGCGAGCACCTGCAGCACGGTCGCGATCGCGACCAGCATCGCGGCCGTCGCGTAGTTTCCGGCCTGCCGCCGGGGAAGATCGGTCATCGGACACGCTCCTGCGGGGCCGGCCGACGGCCGCGACCCCGAACACCGCCGACCGGCACGACGCGCGACGGCCGGCCGGAACCGGCCGCGCAGCCGCCCGCCACGGGATGATTCACGCGACGGCCGAGCCGGCGCGCGGGCTCGTCCCGCCGCATCCCGGCGATGCCGTCGCCGGTTGCGCACGCGTGATGCGGAAACGGGAGCATGAGTGTGATCGCGACGGCATCAGGAGTCCGGCTTCTCCGTTTCGTCTTCCAGTTGCGCGAGCCGGTTGTAGATCGTTTTCAGGCTGACGTCGAGCACTTCGGCCGCCTGCGCCTTCACGCCGCCGCACTGCGCGATCGTACCGAGGATCAGCTTGCGGTCGACTTCCTCGAGCGGCGTGCCGAACGGCACCGTCACGCGATCCTCGTGCGAATCGACCATGCTGGACAGTTCCTCCATGATCGGCGGCGGCAGCGTGTCGATCACGTCGGCGTCGGTGAAGATGCTCGCGCGCTGCACGAAGTTGCGCAGTTCGCGTACATTGCCGGGCCATTCGTAGGTCTTCAGCGCCTCGCGTGCGGCCGGCGCAAAGCGCAGGTTGCGGCCGCTTTCCTCGTTGTAGTGCTGCAGGAATGCATCGGCGAGCATCGGGATGTCGTCGCCGCGCTCGCGCAGCGACGGCAGCGGAATCGGAAACACGTTGATCCGGTGAAACAGGTCGGGCCGCAGCTTGCCGTCGGCCATCGCAGCTTCCGGGTCACGGTTCGTCGCGGCGACGATGCGCACGTCGACGTCGATCTCGCGCGTCGAGCCGAGCCGCGTGAGGCGCCCCGTCTCGAGCACGCGCAGCAGCTTCACCTGCGATTCGAGCGGCATCTCGGTGATCTCGTCGAGAAACAGCGTGCCGCCGTCTGCGCGTTCGAAGAAGCCCTTGTGCTGGCGCTCCGCGCCGGTAAAGCTGCCGCGGTCGTGGCCGAACATCTCGCTCTCGACGAGGTTCGCGGCAATCGCACCGCAGTTCACCGCGAGGAACGGGCCGCGGCGGCGCAGGCTCAGGTCGTGCACGGTCTGCGCGGCAAGCTCCTTGCCGGTGCCCGATTCGCCGGTGAGCAACACCGACGCCTCGGTGCGCGCGACGCGCCCGATCGCATCGTAGACGGCCTGCATCGCGGGCGAGCTGCCGAGCATGCGGCCGAATCGGCCGAGGCGCTGCAGTTCCGAGCGCAGCTCCGCGATTTCCTCGTGCAGCGCGGTCGTGCGCGGCACGCGCGCGAAGATGCTGTTCAGCCGCTGCATGTTCAGCGGCTTCACCAGATAGTCGGTCGCGCCGCGCCGCAATGCGTCGATCGCGGTTTCGAGGCTCGCATGGCCGGTGGTCAGCACCATCTCGCAATGCGCGCGCTTGGGCAACGCGTCGAACAGGTCCATCCCGTTGCCGTCGGGCAGTACGAGATCGCACAGCACGAGATCGGGGGTATGCGTCGACACGAGCGCGCGTGCTTCCTCCAGCGTCGCGGCGGTATCGCAGGCGAGTTGCTGCGTTCGCGCGAGCGTCGCCAGCATCGTGCGCGTATCGGCATCGTCTTCGACGATCAGGACGTAGGGCATCGAAGCTCCTCGTGATGCGAGCCGGTGCAAGTGTCGACCGGACATCGCGACAGATGTGCAGCGCATCGCACGCCGCCAGGCACGAGGCAATGCATTCCACGCTGCAGCGAATGAACTGGCAGGCCATGCTGCCATGACGAAGGAATCGCTTAGCAGTATAGAAGAGCGACGTCGCGCATCGGCCCTTCATCGAATAAATCTATCCGCCCGCGCGGCATGCATTGCGAGATTCAATGCGGCCGCGGCGACATAACACGTATGCTTTGCGCATGAATAACGGCGCATAACGTGTCGCTTTTTCGTGTGCCTGGGTCATAGTCGGTCAAATCTTCCCCATTCGATATCACGTCATGTCGAAATCCGTCGATGACGGCAAGCGTCTGTCCGGACGCTCGCGTTCGATCCAGACCCTGTTGATGAAGGTGTCGCGCGTGGCCGCGACGCGCATCAGCGTATTGATCGTCGGAGAAAGCGGCGCGGGCAAGGACATCGTCGCGCGGCTGTTGCACGACTTGAGCCCGCGCCGGCGCGGGCCATTCGTCCCCGTGAACTGCGGCGCGATCCCGCCCGATATCGCGGAGTCGCAGTTGTTCGGGCACGAGAAAGGCAGCTTCACCGGCGCGATCGCCCAGCATGTCGGCATGTTCGAAGCCGCTCGCGGCGGCACGCTGTTTCTCGACGAAATCGCCGAGATGCCGGCCGAACTGCAGGTCAAGCTGCTGCGCACGCTCGAATCGAACACGATCGTCCGCGTCGGCGGTCACGAGCCGATTCCGCTCGACGTGCGCATCGTCGCGGCCACCCATCACGATCCCGTCGAGGCCGTGCGCAGCGGCCGGCTGCGCGAGGACCTGTTCTACCGGATCGCGCCGGTCGCGCTGCACGTGCCCGCGCTCAGGCAGCGCGAGGACGACGTCGACGACATCGCGCTGCAGATCGTCGAGCGGCTGAATGCGCGGCACCGCACGCGCAAGCGGCTGTCGATGCAGGCGATGAAGGCGCTGCGCGCGTATTCGTGGCCCGGCAACGTGCGCGAGCTGCGCAATGCGCTCGAGCGCGCCTTCATCCTCGCCGACGAGCAGATCGACCTGCAGTTGCCGCGCCGGCTGCTGCCGCGCGACGACGTGCGCCACAACGCGATGACGCTGCATTTCGGCACGACGCTCGCGCATACGCAGCAGCGTTTCATCGTCGCGTCGCTGCGGCATTTCAACGGCGACAAGCCGCGCACCGCGAAAGCGCTCGGCATCAGCCTGAAGACGCTGTACAACCGTCTCGCGCTGCTGCCCGAGCATGAACGCAATGCGGCGAACGGCGGCGCCGCGACGAACGCCGCCGGGTCCGCGAATGCAACCGGCACAACCGGCGCGACCGACACGACCAGCCCGTCGAATGCGACGCCCCCGTAAACGCGGCCCGTCACGCTGCCACGTCGTCGCACGGTGCGCGACCCGGCCGCGCGTGAACCGATCGATACCGGAACACGCGCCCGCGTCAGGCCGTGCGGGTTGTCGTCATGCGCACGCCGCCCGCGGTCGCGCCGTTTCTGCACGGCCGGTCAATGATGCGGCTTGCGCTCGCGGTCGCGTTCGACGGTGCCGGGTTCGGGATCGCGCGCGGCCGGCAGCGTCGGCGTGACGGTCCGCTGGTCGGGATGCAGCACCATGCCCGTATCGTGTTCGCCGTCGCGGTGCACGCGCACGCGATTCTCGACGTCGCGCACGCCCATGCAGCCGTCGGCCAGATCCTCGATGTCGTGCTTCATCCAGCGTGACGGCACCGTGCCGTCCAGCACGACGCAGCCGTCCTGTACCTGCACGGTGACGTCGCTCACGTCGATGTCGAGCGCATGCGCGAGCCGCTCGCACACGTCCTCGCGGATGCGCTCGTCCGAACGCGTATAGCCTTTCGGCCCGCGGCGATGGCGCAGCGCGTCGCGGTCGGCGTCGCTGCGGTAGCGCGGCGTGTCTCGCGGGTCGCCACGGTCGTGCTCGCCGCCGTACCGGCCCATCCGGTAATGACCGCGTAATTCCGGACGGTCGCTGCCGTACGGGCCTTCACTGCCCTCCGCACGGCGGCCCGGTTCGCGGTAGCCGCGTTCGGCCTCCCATCCGGGCGGGCGCGCACCGCCCTGCCGGCCCGGGTCGGACATGCCGCGCCGCTGGTCCGCCGGCCGCGCGGCGCGCTCGGTCCATTCGCTGCCCCAGTCTTCCGCGCCGACGCTCTCGCTCACCGAGCGACGGCGCGCCGATTCAGGGTCTTCCTCCGGCCATCGTGCCGGGTCGTCCGGGATGCCGCGCTCGCCGTGCCGTCCGGGATATCGTCGTTGCATCGTGTCTCTCCTTGTTCGCGCCTGCGCCGCGCACGGCCCCATGCCGGGTCGCGACACGGCGCATGCCGGCCGGCTCGAACGCAAGCCGCGTGCCGATATCGTTGCCGACGCACGACGGATGCGCATCGCGCCGTCGATCCGCTGCCGGGCGCGCCAATCTGCAATGCGATTGCAGTTTTTGCGTGCCGGGCGTCATGGCCCGCCGCCGGCGTCCGGATCGTCCGGATCGTCCGGATCGTCCGGCTCCCCGGATGCGTCGTCGCGATCCGGCCCGCTCAGCCGCTCGGTGCGATCCGGCTCGATATCGGCACCTTCTTCGAGCGTCGAATCGCCGTCCGCCGACGCGCGTTCGCCGGTACCCGCGCGGTCCGTATCGCTGTCGAGCGATGCATCGCCGCGTTCGAGCGCATGCGCGTCGAGCGGCGAATCGATGTCGAACGGATAGCGCCGCGCGCCGGCCGTGTCGCTGCCGCTGTCGGACGAGTCGCCCGGCCCCAGCGCGCGGCCGTCGCGGCCGCGACGGGCGTTCTCGTCGTCCGGGCCGGCCGGTTCGTTGTCGGGGTTCAGCGTGCTGTTCATGTCGACCTCCTTGCTGGCGTGCCGCTGCTTGCCGCTACGTGTGGCCGGGCGGCCGCGGCACGGCATGCGGACGGGAGGCGCGTGCAATCGGCATGCCGCATCGCGCACCCGGAACGGATGCCCTTGCCGGGATCGCGGACGGCACGGGCGATGCGCGCCCATTGATCAGCCGAATTGAGTTCCCTTATGCTTTCCGGGGTGCCAATCCGTTTGATGTGGCCACCGCCGGCGCGCCCGGCGGCGGCCGGGCAGCGTTTGCCTGCCCGTCTTCGACCTGCCACACGATGAAGAAAGACGACGACTCCCCTCGCTCCCATCCGCCGCCCGGTTTACCCGATGCGCGCGACCTGGTGCATCGCTTCGCCGAGTTCCGTTTCCAGACGGTCGTCGGCTCGATTACCGACTACGCGGTGTTCATGCTCGATCCGCACGGCAATGTCGCGACGTGGAATGCGGGTGCCGAGCGCATCAAGGGCTATCGCGCGGTCGAGATCGTCGGCCATCACTTCTCGTGCTTCTATCCGCCCGATGCGATCGCGGCCGGCCGGCCGTCGCACGGGCTCGACGAGGCGGCCGCGCGGGGCCACTTCGTGGATGAAGGCTGGCGCGTGCGCAAGGACGGCTCGCAGTTCTGGGCGAGCGTGACGATCGCCCCCGTGCACGATCACGAGAATCACCTGTGCGGCTTCATCAAGATCACGCGGGACATGACCGAGCGCAAGCGGCTCGAGGAACTCGAAGCGTCCACGCACCGGCTCAGCGTGTTCATCGCGATGCTCGCGCACGAACTGCGCAACCATCTCTCGCCGCTGCGCCATTCGATCGGCGTGCTGCAGAGCCTGCCCGATCCGGCGCCCGTGCTCGCGCAATGCCGCGACGCCGTGCATCGCCAGGTCGGGCAACTGACGCGGCTCGTCGACGATCTGCTCGACGTCGGCCGCATCACGGCCGGCAAGGTCGAGCTGAACGATCGCCCCGTCGCCGTGCGCGACATCGTGTGCCGCGGCGTCGAAAGCATCCAGCCGAAGCTGGCCGCGCGCGGGCAGCACATCCACGTCGACCTGCCGGCCGATCCCGTGCTGCTGCACGGCGACGATGCACGGCTCGTCCAGGTGCTGCACAACCTGCTCGACAACGCGTCGAAGTTCTCGCCGCACGGCGGGCGGATCGACGTGGGCGCACGGGTGGAAGGGCCGGTGGTCGCCATCCGCGTCACCGATCATGGCGTCGGCATCGCGCACGGCGCGCTCGAAACGATCTTCGACCTGTTCGAGCAGCGAGGCGCGTCGGGTGGCTCGCCGACCGGCGGCTTCGGGCTCGGGCTCGCGATCTGCCGGACGTTCGTCGAACTGCACGGCGGGCGGATTTCCGCGGAAAGCGACGGGCCCGGGCACGGCGCGACGTTCACGGTGCGGCTGCCGATTACACGGACGGGACGTGCGGAGCAGGCCGGCGTGCGCGAGCCGGCGGCGCACGCGCCATCGGACACCACGCCGCTGCGCATCGTGATCGTCGACGACAACCGCGACTCGGCCGACACGCTCGCCGTGCTGCTCAAGGTGAAGGGGCATGCGCCGCGCGTCGCGTACAACGCAGGCGATGCGCTGGCGCTCGCCCGCGACTACGCGCCGCAACTGATGATCCTCGACCTGACGATGCCCGACGTCGACGGCTTCACGCTGCTGCACGAACTGCGCGCGATCGACGCGCTGCGCGACACGACCTGCGTCGCGCTGTCCGGCCACGCGCGCGCGTCCGACCTCGCACGCACCGAACGCGAGGGCTTCGACGCGCACCTCGTGAAACCCGTCGAGATCAACGTGCTCGACGCACTGCTGCAGCGTGTCGCACGCGGGATTCGGCGTCCGTCGTAACGCCCGTGCTCGAACTGCCGCACGGCACGCCGCGGCGCGGCATTGCATTCAATGCGGCAACCCGAACGCGGCCTTCAGGCTCGCGACGATCATCTGCATCGCGATCGCCGCGAGGATCATCCCCATCAGGCGCTGGGTCACCGCCGTCACGCGCGGCGACAGGTAATGCCCGATCAGCGGCGCGGACAGCAACGAAACGGCCAGCAGCACGAGAAACGCGGCGAGCCCGAGCGCGAAAGCGAGTTCCTGTCCGGTCGAGAACGCGCTGTGCCCGAGCACGATCATCGTCGCGATCGTGCCGGGGCCGACGAGCAGCGGGATCGTCAGCGGATAGATCGCGACGCTCTCGGCCGCCGCCGGGTCGGCGCCTTCGTCCTCGCCCGGCGAATGCTGGCGGCTCGGCGCGCCGTGCAGCATCGACAGCGCGATCAGCAGCACCAGCAGCCCGCCCGCGAGGCGGAAATCGTCGATCGTCAGGCCGAATACGTGCAGGATCGCGCCGCCCGCGACGGCCGACACGATGCAGCCGACCGTCACGCCGATCGCGGCCGTCAGCGCGACCTTGCGGCGCACGCCGTCCGCCGCGCCTTCGGTCAGCGACAGGAACACCGGGATGTTCGCGATCGGGTTCATGATCGCGAACAGCGCCGCGAACACCTTGATCGAAAAGGTCAGGTCGAAGGCCACAGGTTCGCTCCCGTCTCACGCGTCGTTTCGCATGCCGAATCGCACGCAGGTTCCGCTTCGTTTCCGGTGCACGGCGCGCGCCATGCTGCTACGATCGACGCACCGCGTTCACGCACGACGGAGGGCCCCGACCGATGCAAGCCACCGACACCTTCATGGATCACGAGATTCGCGTCGAGGCGACGCGCAACGCAAACGGCGCGTGGGTCGCGCAGGTGCGGATCTTCCGCGACGGCGCGCCGGTCGACCTGCCCGCGCCCGAACTCGTCACGCCCGAATGGCTCACGTGCGACGAAGCGCTGCGCGGCGGCATCGACCAGGGCCGCGTGATCGTCAAGACACGCGACCGCTAACGTCGCGCGGTTCGTCGCCGCATCGTCGGCGGGCAGCGCGCCGCGCGTTTCACGCATCGAAATCGAGATCGCCGATCAGGATTTCGCGGTCGCGCTGGGTCCGTGAGCTGAAGTCGACCGGCAATTCCATTTGCCAGCGTTCGATCGTGACCGGCAGCGCCGCGAGATAGCGGTCGAAGCGGCTGCGGTCGGGCTCGGCCAGCAACGCAGCGATCGCGTCGTCGTGCCACGCGAGCCGCGCGTTCAACCGGTTCGGCAGCCCGACCGTCGACGTGAGGCCGATCACGTCCACACAGGTCGGACTCCCCTGCCCGTCGTGCGGCACGACTTCCACGCGCACTTCACCAGGCTGATACAGGCCGAGCACGCGCGCCGCGATGCGCGGCGCAAACTCGGTTTCGAAACGTGCGCGGATTTCAGGACTCATCTTGCCTCCGGGTTCGAATCATGTCGTCACGCGGCTGTCATGCGGCTGCAATCTGCCGCTCGAATGCCGCTTCTGCCTTCAGGCTGTCGAGATCGCGGCCGATCGTCGCGACCGCGAGCCGCGTGTCGCCGCGCCAGTACGCGATCGCGCAGTCGTGTGCGCCGAGGTCGCCGTCGATCTCGACGCGATCCCATTGCTCCGCATGCCCGACGTAGTTGATCGTCAGGTCGTAATGCTGGCTCCAGAAGAACGGCACCGCGTCGAACGGGCGCTGCTGGCCAAGCATGTTGTGCGCCGCGACGATGCCCTGCCGCTCGGCGACGACCCAGTGCTCGACGCGAATGCGCTCGCCCGTCAGCGGATCGGGCCAGCGCGCGATGTCGCCGGCCGCATAGATGCCGGGCACACTCGTCTGAAGGAAGCGGTCGACCGTCACGCCGCGCTCGACGGCCAGCCCCGCGTCCTGCGCGAGCGCGACGTTCGGTTGCACGCCGATGCCGACCAACACGACGTCGGCCGGCAGCACGTCGCCGGTCGACAGCGTCACGCTGTCCGGCGTGATCCGCGCCGGCGTCGCGCCGAGATGGAACACGACGCCGTGCGATTCGTGCAGGGCCTTGATCGTGTCGCCGAGCGCTTCGCCGAGCACGCGTGCCATCGGATGCGCATCGGGCGCGACGACCTGCACGTCGAGCCCGCGCGTGCGCAACGCGGCGGCCGCTTCGAGCCCGATGAAGCTCGCGCCGACCACGACGCAGCGGCGCGCCGTTTTCAGCTTGTCGATCAGCGCGTCGCAATCGGCACGCGAGCGCAGCACGCACACGTGCGGCAGATCCGCGCCCGGCACGCTCAGCCGGTTCGGCTCGGCGCCCGTTGCCAGCAGCAGCGCGCCGTACCCGACACGGCTGCCGTCGGCCAGTTCGACCGCCTGCCGCGCGGGGTCGATCCGCGCGACACGCGTGCCGCACCGCACATCGATCCGGTGGTCGGTATAGAACGACGGCGCACGCAGCGGCAGCCAGTCGGCGTCGGCCGTGCCGGCGAGATAGTCTTTCGACAGGTTCGGCCGGTCGTACGGCGGATCGGCATCGGCGGTAAGCATCGTGACGGGATGCGGATAACCCGCCTGCCGCAGCGTCACGGCGGCCGCGATCGCAGCGGCGCCTCCGCCGACGATCACCACCGACGCAGGCAGCCCGGCCGCATTCAGCGCGGGAGGCGCGGCGGCCGGCCGCGCATCGAGCACGACGGCACGGCCGTCGCGGCGTTCGACGCGCCAGCACGGGAGCCCGTCGAGCGCCGGTGCGCGCAGCAGTGCGCCCGTGCGCAGGCAGAACGCCGCGTGATGCCATGGGCAGTGGATCGTGTCGCCCTCCAGCAGGCCGTCGGCCAATGGCGCGCCGTAGTGCGGGCACTGCGCGCCCACGGCAAACAGTTCGTCGGCGCGGCGCACGAGCAGCACCGCGGTATCGCCGACATGGCCCTCGATCATCGCGCCGTCGGCGAGATCGTCGAGCGCGATGCCCTGCGTGAGGTCGGGGCGTGACGACGAAGCGTCGCTTCCAGTCATGACGTGGCTCCCGGAAAGTCAGGTAACGATCCCATTATCGACATCCCATTTGAAAAGAACAGGTACAGACGCCTCCGCAGCGCACGCAAACACCGACTGTAGCTTGTACGCGAGCCATGACGGGCGTAGAACGTCATCAACGTTGCGGCGCAACACACCCGTTGCCTGCGAGGGCACGTCGCGCGTCCTGCGCAATCCGCGTGCCACATTCCCCCCTTCACCAGGAGTGCTACCCGATGGCCACCGTCCTGTGCGTGCTCTACCCCGATCCGGTCGACGGCTACCCGCCGCGCTACGTGCGCGATGCGATTCCGGTCATCACGCACTACGCGGACGGGCAAACCGCGCCGACGCCGGCCGGCCCGCCCGGCTTCCGGCCCGGCGAACTCGTCGGCTCGGTGTCCGGCGCGCTCGGGTTGCGCGGCTATCTGGAGGCGCACGGCCACACGCTGATCGTCACGAGCGACAAGGACGGCCCCGATTCCGAATTCGAGCGCCGGCTGCCCGAAGCGGACGTGGTGATCTCGCAGCCGTTCTGGCCCGCGTACCTGACGGCCGAACGGATCGCCCGCGCGCCGAAGCTGAAGCTCGCGCTGACGGCCGGCATCGGCTCCGATCACGTCGATCTCGACGCCGCCGCGCGCGCGCATGTCACCGTCGCCGAAGTCACCGGCTCGAACAGCATCAGCGTGGCCGAGCACGTGGTGATGACGACGCTCGCGCTGGTGCGCAACTACTTGCCGTCGCATGCGATCGCGCAGCAAGGCGGCTGGAACATCGCCGATTGCGTGTCGCGCAGCTACGACGTCGAGGGCATGCATTTCGGCACGGTCGGCGCGGGACGCATCGGGCTCGCCGTGCTGCGCCGGCTGAAGCCGTTCGGCCTGCAGCTGCACTACACGCAGCGCCACCGGCTCGACGCGTCGGTCGAGCAGGAACTCGCGCTCACGTATCACGCCGATGCCGCGTCGCTCGCGAGCGCCGTCGACATCGTCAACCTGCAGATCCCGCTTTACCCGTCGACGGAGCACCTGTTCGACGCGGCGATGATCGCGCGCATGAAGCGCGGCGCGTACCTGATCAACACCGCCCGCGCGAAGCTGGTCGACCGCGACGCGGTCGTGAATGCGGTCACGTCCGGGCATCTCGCGGGCTACGGCGGCGACGTGTGGTTTCCCCAGCCGGCGCCGGTCGATCACCCGTGGCGCGCGATGCCGTTCAACGGGATGACCCCGCACATCTCCGGCACGTCGCTGTCCGCGCAGGCACGCTATGCGGCCGGCACGCTGGAAATCCTGCAGTGCTGGTTCGACGGCAAGCCGATCCGCAACGAATACCTGATCGTCGACGGCGGCACGCTCGCGGGAACGGGCGCGCAGTCGTACCGGCTGACGTGACGCCACGCGCCGCGCCCGACGCGCGGCGGTACGGTCAGTCGACGCAGTAGGCGGCGAGCTTGCCGACGGTCACGACCGCCTGCTCGATCTCCGGCGACCACGGGCTGCTGTAGTTGAGACGGATGAAATTCCGGTAGCTGTCCGCGATCGAGAACATGTAGCCGGGCCCGATCGTGATGCCCTGTTCCAGCGCGAGCTGGTACAGCCGCATCGCGTCGACCTGCACGGGCAACTCGACCCACAGCACGTAACCACCCGCCGGGCTCGAAATGCGTGTGCCTTCCGGGAAGAACCGCGACACCATCGTGCGCATCAGGTTCGCCTGCTGCGCATACGCCTTGCGAATCCGCCGCAGGTGATGCTCGTAGCCGTCGCGTTCGAGAAACTCCGCGATCGCGAGCTGCGGCAGCGACGGCGTCGCGAGCGTGTTCAGGAATTTCAGTTTCTCGACCTGCTCGCGATAACGGCCCGGCAGCGCCCAGCCGATCCGGTACGCGGCCGTCAGGCTCTTCGAGAACGACGCGCAATGCAGCACGATGTCGTGGCGGTCGAACGACTTCAGCGTGCTCGGATGCATGTTGCCGAAGTACAGTTCGTTGTACACGCCATTCTCGATGACAGGCAGGTCGGCTTTCGCGGCGAACTCGACCAGTTCGCGCTTGCGCTCGTCGGGCATCTGGAAGCCGAGCGGGTTCTGGAAGTTCGGCATCACCATGCATGCGGCAATCGGCTGCGACTTCGCGATCGCGGCCAGCGCCGCGATGTCGATCCCGTATTCCGGATGCGTGGCCACCTCGATCGCCTTCATCCCCATCCGCTCGATCGCGTGCAGCATCGCGTAGAACGTCGGCGATTCCACCGCAATCGTGTCGCCCGGCTTCGCCACCGCCTGCAGGCACAGGTTGATCGCCTCCGTCGCGCCCACCGTCACGATGATCTCGTTCGGGTCCACCGACATCCCGTTTTCCAGGTAGCGCCGTGCGATCTGACGGATCAGCCGCGGATGCCCGGGCGGCAATCCGTCCGTCACGCCCCACAGCGACTTGTCGCGGCCGGCCGCGTACGCATAGCGGTTCAGCTTCTCGAACGGGAACAGGCTCGGATCCGGGTACGGCGAGCCGAGCGGCACTGCGTCGTCGGTGCCGATCGAGCGCAGCGTCGACAGCACGAGCCGGCTCACGTCGACCGACGACGAGATCGCGATCGGCTTCGACGGCCGCAGCTCGCGCACCGGCGCATGGCCGTCGTCGCGCCGCAGGTTCACGAAATAGCCGGACTGCGGGCGGCTTTCGAGCAGCCCGCGGCTTTCCAGCAGCAGATACGCGTGCAGCACGGTCGTGATGCTGATCCGGTGCTGCTGGCT
>NZ_LDVA01000361.1:0-63178 GCF_050768715.1 Burkholderia sp. ZZQ-2
GGTCGAGCCGGCCTTCGCGCCGGCCAGCTGGCCGCGCAGCGACGCGACTTCACGTGTCAGCGTCTCGACGGTGGCTTCGAGCCGCGCGACGCGATCGGCGAGCGGAACCGGCGACTGGGCGGGCGGCGCCTGCATCGCGAACGTGTCGGGTGCCGCGCCTTTGCCCTTGCGCTTGCGCTGTTGCAGCGTGTGATCGAGACAGAACCCGATCGCGGCGCCGAGCACGGCGCCGTTGACGGCGGAGAAATCCCCGATCAGTGCGGCAATCCCGCCCACGACGAAGCCGATTGCGGTAAAAGCCCAGTTCATCTCGCCTTGCTCCCTCTCTCGTATCGTTATCGGCCTGCGATCGGACGTATGCCGGTCGAGGCGGTGTCGGCATGGCCGGCAGGCGAACCGGCATGCACGGCTGAAGGCGGCCGCCGCATGGCGGCCTGCGTCGCAATCAGCCTGTTGGCGGGGAATGTATCACAGCGGCTGTCGGGGATTTTCCGGGTCGGCGCGGTATCGCGGCGTGCGCCTTCCGGTGTCGTCACGCGGCTTTTTGCACGGTCATGCTTTTTATCGGTGAATGCCGCGCGTGCATTTGTCAGGCTAGTTGGCCGCGGGATCGGACGTGGAATTGTCGTAAAGCGACGCGCGTCCGATGCGAATTCGCGCATAAAACGAGGCGATATGCGCCACGCTGCTGCGCACAAGTCCGGCGCGTGATGCCCGCCGTTGCTGGCCGTGCGGGTATTGCGCCGCCGCAATCGCGTGCCGCCGCGCGCCGTGGCCCGCCCGGCGGGGCTGGAGGCCGTGTCGTATTTGCGCAAGCGTTTGTCGTAATTCGTCGGCAGGTCGGGGTTTTTTCTGGCAACTATGTAGGCACGCTATGACACACGTGAGTCCCCGCTACACGAGGAGAAGGTTTCGATGGATGCCCCCAAGGTCGTGGTCGAAGGTCTGTGCAAGGTGTTTGGTAGTAACCCGCAGCAGGCGCTCGACATGCTCGCCGCCGGCGCGACGAAGGATGACGTGCTGAAGCGCACCGGCCAGGTCGTCGGCGTGCACAACGTCTCCTTCGATGTGCAGGAAGGCGAAATTTTCGTGCTGATGGGCCTGTCCGGCTCCGGCAAATCCACGCTGATCCGCCTCGTGAACCGGCTGGTCGATCCGAGCGCCGGCAAGGTGATGATCGACGGGCTCGACGTCGCGTCGGCGCGCCGCTCGGCGCTGACCGCGCTGCGCCGCAAGGACATGAGCATGGTGTTCCAGTCGTTCGCGCTGATGCCGCATCGCTCCGTGGTGTCGAACGCCGCGTTCGGCCTGGAAGTCGCGGGCGTCGGCAAGAAGGAACGCGAGCGCCGCGCGATGGAAGTGCTCGAGCAGGTCGGCCTTGCGCCGTTCTCGCACAAGCTGCCGTCCGAGCTGTCGGGCGGCATGCAGCAGCGCGTGGGCCTCGCCCGTGCGCTGGCCGTGAACCCGTCGCTGATGATCATGGACGAGGCGTTCTCCGCGCTCGATCCGCTCAAGCGCCGCGAAATGCAGGATGTGCTGCTGCAACTGCAGAAGGAACAGCGCCGCACGATCATGTTCGTGTCGCACGATCTGGAAGAAGCGCTGCGCATCGGCAACCGCATCGCGATCATGGAAGGCGGCCGGCTCGTGCAGGTCGGCACGCCGCAGGACATCATCGCGAACCCGGCCGACGACTACGTGCGCGCGTTCTTCGACGGCATCGACACCAGCCGCTACCTCACGGCCGGCGACCTGATGCAGACGGGCGCCGTGCCGATCGTGTCGAAGTGCGATGCCGCGAACGTCGCGGCCACGCTGAACGGCAGTGCCGACTATGCGTTCGTGCTCGACGCGCAACGCAAGATCCGCGGCTTCGTCACGCGCGATGCGATCGGTCAGGACACGCCGTCCGTGAGCCCGATCGAAAGCATCCGGCGCGATGCGTCGCTCGAACATGTCGTCGCGCGCGTGGTCGCGAGCCCGAATGCACTGCCTGTCGTCGACGACGACGGCTGCTACTGCGGTTCGGTCGATCGCGCGCTCATCCTGAAGGCCATCACGCGTTCGCGAGGCTCCCATGTCTGAAATGATTCCGCTCGGTACCTGGGTCGACCAGTCCGTTCACTACCTGCTCGACCATGACGCCAAGACGTTCGACGCGATCGGTCAAGCGATCGAGGGGCTCGCGGCGTTCGTCGAGCATGGCCTGCAGGCGATCCCGATGTGGCTGATGATGGCGATCTTCATCGGCGTCGGGCTGTGGCGGGTGGGCTGGCGCTTCGCGCTGTTCACCACCGCGTCGCTGCTGCTGATCTTCGCGACGGGCTTCTGGGACCAGACCGTCATCACGCTCGGCCTCACGCTGTCGTCGACGATCATCAGCCTCGTGCTCGGCATCCCGCTCGGCATCTGGGCCGCGAAGAGCAAGTGGGTCGCCGCGATCGTGCGCCCGATCCTCGATCTGATGCAGACGATGCCCGCGTTCGTCTACCTGATTCCGGCCGCGATGCTGTTCGGTCTCGGCCGCGTGCCGGGGATCCTGTCGACGGTGATCTTCGCGATGCCGCCGGCGGTGCGCCTGACGAGCCTCGGTATCCGGCACGTGAACCGCGAGATCGTCGAAGCCGGCCAGGCCTTCGGCTGCACGCCGTGGCAGCTGCTGTACAAGGTGCAGTTCCCGAATGCGCTGCCGTCGATCATGCAGGGCGTGAACCAGACGATCATGATGGCGCTGTCGATGGTGATCATCGCGTCGATGGTCGGCGCGGGCGGCCTCGGCAACGACGTGCTCGCCAGTATCCAGCGCCTCGACATCGGTCTCGGTTTCGAAAGCGGCCTGTCGGTCGTGCTGCTCGCGATCATTCTCGACCGCATCACCGAAAGCTTCGGCCGCGCGCCGGGCACCGTGAAGGCGCCGCTGTTCTCGGGCCTCAAGCAGCTGTTTCGCGTGAAGGCCTCACCCGCACAGGCCTGACCTCCGGCGGCCGGAAGCACCGGCCGCTTACCTTGACGATAGAAAACGACTTCCGCGGCCTTGGCCGCGGGGGTGGCCCCCTGCAACCTCCTCGCCAGGAGACCGATGTGACGTCTGCCGTCGCTGTCGCGCCCGCCGCCTGCGTTTCACCGGTTTCGTCCCTCGCCCATTTCGGCTTCCTGACGCTGCCGAACTTCTCGATGATCGCGTTCTCGAGCGCCGTCGAAGTGCTTCGGATGGCGAATTACGTCGGGCGGGCCGATCACTACCAGTGGTCGATCTACTCGCTCGACGGCAGCCCGGTGCATGCCAGCAACGGCATCGCGGTACGGCCGACGCAGGCGCTCGACTACACGAAGCTGCCCGACGTGATGATCGTGTGCGGCGGCATCCGCATCCGCGACGTGGTCGACGAAGAGGCGCGCGATACGCTCGCGGCGCTTGCCGAACGCGGGCTGCCGCTCGGCGGCATCTGCACGGGCGCGTATGCGCTGATGTCGAGCGGGCTGCTCGACGGCTATCGCTGCACCGTGCACTGGGAGAACCTGTCGTCGCTGCATGCCGAGTTCCCGCAGGTCGGGTTCGCCGACGAACTGTTCGTCGTCGACCGCGACCGGCTGACCTGCACTGGCGGCACCGCGCCGCTCGACCTGATGCTGAACCTCGTCGGCATGCGGTTCGGCCAGCAGCTGGCCGCGCAGGTATCCGAGCAGTTCATCCTGGAGCGCATCCGCAGCTCGACCGATACGCAGCCGATTCCGGTCGATGCGCGCGTCGGCTTCTCGCGCGCGGAGCTGATCGAGGTCGTGCGGCTGATGGAGGCGAACATCGAGGAGCCGCTGTCGCTCGAGGAACTCGCTCGGCTCGTGCGGCTGTCGCAGCGGCACCTGCAGCGGATGTTCAAGGTGTATTTGAACGTGTCGCCGACCCACTATTACCTGACGCTGCGCCTGAAGCGCGCGCGCGACCTGCTGCGCACGACCGACGCGTCGATCGCGCGCGTGACGACGGTCTGCGGGTTTCATTCGCCGTGCCATTTCAGCAAGGCCTACCGCGCGCAGTTCGGCCATGCGCCGAGCTACGAGCGCCGGCTGCCGGGGCGCTGACTGTCGAGAATCATCCAGTCCGCGACGTCGCCGGGATCGCGGCGCGCGGCTTCAATAAACGATCCCGCATTCAAGCAAACGACATCACTTTGAGGAGAAGCAAGATGAAGCGCCTATTGATCGCAGCGGTGTGCGGGATCGGGATAACCGCGCCGATGTCGGCCGTTTATGCGGCCGATCCGCCCGTGTGCAAGAACGTGCGCTTCGCGGATGTCGGCTGGTCCGACATCGCGGCGACCACGGGCCTCGCCACGACGATGCTGCAGGGGCTCGGCTACAACCCGACGAAGACGATCGCGTCGGTGCCGATCACGTTCGCGGGGATCAAGAGCAAGCAGATCGACGTGTTCCTCGGCTACTGGTCGCCGACGATGGACCCGATCATCCAGCCGTTCACGAAGGCCGGCACGATCAAGGTGCTCTCCACGCCCAACCTGACCGGCGCGAAATACACGCTCGCGGTGCCCGACTACGTCTATCAGGGCGGCCTGAAGTCGTTCGCGGACATCCAGAAATATGCGGACAAGCTGAACGGCAAGATCTACGGGATCGAGCCGGGCAACGACGGCAACCTGCTGATCAAGAAGATGATCGACGGCAACCAGTTCGGCCTCGGCAAGTTCAAGATGGTCGAGTCGAGCGAGGCCGGGATGCTGGTCGAGGTGAATCGCGCGATCCGCGACAAGCAGTGGATCGTGTTCCTCGGCTGGGAGCCGCATCCGATGAACGTGCAGATGAAGATCGACTACCTGAGCGGCGGCGACGACGTGTTCGGCCCGAACTACGGCGAAGCGAAGGTGCTGACGGCGACGCCGCCCGACTACGCGCAGCGCTGCCCGAACGTCGCGAAGTTCGTGTCGAACCTGCAGTTCACGACGACGATCGAGAACCACGTGATGGTGCCGATCATGAACAAGGTAGAGCCGAACAAGGCGGCCGCCGAGTGGCTGAAGGCGAACCCGCAGGCGCTCGACAAGTGGCTCGCGGGCGTGACGACGCTCGACGGCAAGCCGGGCCTGCCGGCGGTGAAGGCGTATCTCGGCGTGCATTGAGCGACGCGGCCGGGCGTTCGCCCGGCCCGCAAGCGGCTTGACGGATTCGCGCCCCCCGTCCCGGAAAGATTCCGGGAGCCGGGGGGCGTCGGCATGCCTGTCCGGCGTGAGCAGGCATCAGGCCACGACATGCATGAGCCACGCGTTGATGCGTCGAATCACGTCGCTCCAGTCGCCTTCGCGGGTTTGCCGCACGGCGGTCGCATGCGCGATCCAGGGGCTCGCGGTACCCTCGACGCCCCAGCGCCAGTCGCCACAGACGTGGGTCGGTACGCAAGTCCGCATCCCCATCATGGCCGCCAGGTTGGCGACACCCGAATCGACCGCGACCACGGCATCCAGTTGGGCCATGCATGCAGCCGTGTCGCCGAAATCCCGAATCCCGGGCTGGTAGTGACTAACATTGCCGGCCGGCGTGCCCGCCAGTGCCGCGGCAGCGGGGTGATGCAGATTCACGAAATGCATGCTTTCCGCAATGGCGGGGTGTGCCACGATCGCGTCGATCGCATCGAGCGGCAGGCTGCGGCGGCTGGCCCAGCACCTGACGACGGCGCCTTTTTCGGGCCAATGTCGTTGGACGCAATCCCAGAACAGTCCGATCAGCTTCCTGCCCGGATGTTGCTCGCGCACTTGCGCGGCCCATTCGGCAGCGATCCGCTGCTTGTGCGGCGGCGTCTTGATGTAGGGCGCGAACCAACGTTCCGGCAGGCGTGTCCGCCGGGCTTTCAGCATCGGCAAATGAAGCAGCGAGGCATGCAGGTCCGGCGCGAAACTGTCGACGCGTGCCTGCAGTTCATCGGGCAACGGCGCATGAAACTGCACCGGATTGGGGGCGGCGACGACCTCGCACCGCGGCAGTGACGCCTGCATGAGCGCGTGGCTCTGCGGATGGCAGGTGAGCATGACGTGCGCGCCTTCGTCCAGCCAGTCGGCCACGCAGGCCGAGAGGAGAAAGTTGTCGCCGAAACCGTGTTCATGCGTGATCAGGACACGCCTGCCGCGCACATCCGATTCGCCGTCCCATGTCGGGAGGTCGACCGGGCGGTAATTGGCGGACAGTCGCGGAACGTCGTCACGCATTCGCCAATAGGCGAAGCCGCGCGGATCGCCAGCCTTGAGCATCGCTTCTCCCATCGCGAATCCGATCGATGCGCTCATCTCGGCAGGGCCGGTTGCCGCCATCCGGAAGGCTTCGTCGAGCAACGCGATGGCCTGCGCGAGATCGCCGGCCATCATCAGGCTCATGCCCAGTCGCAAGCGGTGGAGTTCGGGCCGGCTGTGCCGCGACGGATCGCGTTTCCACGCTTCGGCGGCTTCGACGTAGCGGCCCAGCAGGTAGAGCGCATCGGCACGCCGTGTCATGGAGACGGCGTCATGCGGGTCGAGCGCCAGCGCCAGGTCGGCCCAGGGGAGCATTTCCTCCTCTCGCCGGAGGGCCGTCAACAGTTCGCAGATCCGATGCAGGATCGCGGGATCATGCGAATCGCCGGCGTATTGCGTCTGCGCGGCATGCAGTTGCTGTTCGAGGTCGACCATGAGTGCGGTTCCGGCCGGCGCGCTCACCGTGCGGGGCGGGCGCAACGGGATCCGGCGCGAGCAGGGGGCCGGAGGCGGGCATCACGATGCCGGCACTTCGTCGGGGCGTCGATGCCGGCCGTGTCGTCGCAGGGGCTACACACGGAATGCGCCGTCGAAGATGACGGTGTCGTCGAACAGGATCTTTCCGGACGAAAACACCAGATCCAGATGATGGCTGCCGCGTTCACCGCCGCCGAGGCCAAGGTGCAACCCGGGATGGCGTTCTTCGAAACTTGCATTGCGTCCATGCAGCCTGACGTTCAGGTTCGTCCCGATCCCGAACTCCTCGACGATCCTGTTTCCCGCGCATTTGTCGAGATACAACCTGAAATCGTCCTCGAGCTGTCGATTGGCCGATTCGACGCTGACCACCTGGCTCCGCTCGATCCCGATCTTCAATATCGGGTCGATGACACCGTACTTGATGGCAAAGGGCACCGTGCTCAGGAAGGTGCCGCCGAACAAGACGCTTCCGGTCAGGTCGAGTACGCGGGTCGCCACTTCGCCGGGCATCAGGTCGTAGTGGTTGCGGCCATCGAGGCTTTTCCATGTCTGATCCAGCGTTCCGTGCAGCGAACCGCCGAAGCCGTCGTGAAATTGCACGCGTCGAGCGCGTTGTGCCGCCGCAATGATGCGTTCGTTGCGGGCGGCAATGTCGTCGATGCTCTCGGAAAAAGCCTCCTTGAAGAATTCGCCGTATTCCCGCAGCAATACCGACTTCTTCCAGTGCTCGGCCATTTTCGGCTTGAGGGGCGGGATGAACGACGGCCCATGCGGGTTGATGTCGGAACGTATGGACGAGTCGTACATGAAGATGAACATGTCACACCGGTCGATTTCCTTTATTACCTGTTCGTGATTTTCCGTGTCAAGCTCGACGTAGGTGAACGAATATTCGAGTTTTTTCGGGCAGTGCCGGATAATCGATTGCGCGGTATTTCTCTGGCTTTGATCCGAGCCGACCAGGATGTTGGCGCCGGCTGAATGTTTCTGCACCATGGCTGGATGACCGCGGACACACGAAAAGAAATTTTCGACACTTTTTTCCATGATTATCTCCGGGGTATCCAGTTTCTGGATCAAAAAAATGGCGGGTCATTGCGATCCGCCATCGTTCGGGCTGCCTGCTTAGGCCCACAGAGCCGTTGCGAATGGAATGACTGCGCTGTCCTTCATCATCTCGACCCAGTCTTCATGCTGATCTTCCTGCATCCATTCGATCAGCGGGAGATCCTGCTTTTCCTGATTTTCGTTCATGATGATTTCCTTGTTTAGGAATTAAACTGCGAACATCGCAAATCGCCCCCGAAAATTCGAGGGCGGATTTAGCGATTGAGTGAGCGCATGGGGTTGCGCCGATTATATGGGGTGGGTGCGAATGATTACTTTCCGTTAATCGTCAGACAACATTAGCATTCGAATTTGCGGAGGGACAATGTAACGTAAACCCTAGGGTTGTTTTGATTTTGTGAATGCTGGTGGCGGTGGTGTTTGAATGTCGAAAAAATGAAACGGGGGTGTGTTTTGAAACGGGAATAAACGCACCGATTGATGTCGATTTCGATTGCTTGATTACCGGGCGCTCGTTTCATTCCCCCTTCGTCGCCGCGGGCACGTCGAATATGCGATCGAACGCCCACTGGAAGGCGAACGCGTAACAGAAGAAGAACGCAAACAGCCCGATGTCGACGACGAATGCGTCGAACCACGAGATGTCGAGCCACCACGACACGACGGGCACCAGGATGAAGATGAGCCCGCCTTCGAATCCGGTGGCATGCAGGATCCGCCGCCCGAGCGTGCGTGCCGGCTGCCGGCGCGACGCTTCCCAGCGCTCGAACAGCGCGTTGAAGATCATGTTCCACAGCATCGCGATCGCCGACATCGTCGCCGACAGCGCGCCCGAATAGACGAGGCCCTGCTTGAAGAGCGCCGCGATCACGGGCGAGATGCAGGAAATCGCGATCGCTTCGTAGAGCACCGCCTGCGTGATCCTGCGCGATAGGCCTTGCACGTTGTTTCTCCGGTTCGACGTCATTCGCCGCGGCACCCTGCCGTGACGTCCCGCAAGGCTATTCGCGTTGCACGCCCGCTTCAATTCACCTAATCTCACCCCGATTCAATCGAATTCAACCCGGCCCGATCCGGCCCGCGAGGCCCCGTGTTCTCGAAACTTCCCCTGACCGCATTGCGTGTATTCGAAGCGTCGGCGCGGCTTGGCGCATTCAAGGCTGCCGCGGACGAGCTGTCCGTGACGCCGGCCGCCGTGTCGCACCAGATCAAGTCGCTCGAAAGCCGGCTCGGCGTGCTGCTGTTCGAGCGCGGCGCGAGCGGCGTGCGGCTCACGGAGGAGGGCGAGCAACTGTTTCGCGCGAGTCACGATGCATTGCTGGCGCTGAGCCGCGGGCTCGATGCGGTGCGGCCGGAAGCGACCGGCGAGCGCACGCTCGTGCTGACGACCACGCCCGCATTCGCCGCGATGTGGCTGATTCCACGTCTCGGGCGGTTTCGTCGCATCGATCCGCAACTGCACATCAAGGTCGAAACCGGCAACACGCTCGCCGATCTCGAACGCGACGCGCGGATCGATCTCGCGATTCGCGCAACGTCGCGCACGTTTCCGGCGCTGCACGAGATTGCGCTGATCGACGAGTATTTCGGCGCCTATGCGGCCGCCGGGTTCGACGCGCACCGCACGGACGAGCGGCTCGACCTGATCGAGACCGTGTGGGATACGCCGTTGCCGGTGTCGGTCGACTGGGCGTCGTGGTGTCGTGCGGCCGGCCGCGACGCGTGGCTCGAACGCGCGGTGTTTCGCCATTACGACGACGAGCATTACGCGTTGCAGGCCGTGCTGCACGGGCAGGGCATCGCGCTGCTCAGCTCGGTGCTGGCTGCCGAGCATGTCGCGCACGGAGCACTGACGCCGATCGAGCCGTCGGTGCGGCTCGACGGCGCGCGTTTCGTCGCGCTGTGCCGGCCCGGGCGGGAGCGCGAGCCGCAGGTCAGGTCGTTTCTCGACTGGCTCGAAGCGGAGATCGCGCAGACGCGGGCGGCAGTGGCGCGGATGGGGGCGGGCGTCGAGCGCTAAAGCGGGGCGGCGCGGGCCGTGTGCGAACGGTGCGCCCGTACACCGTCACCCGAACCTGACGCAATAAACCGGCGGCAAATGCGCGGACACCAACTGCCAGTGTTCCCCACCGTCAACGGACGTCCACAACCCGCCGGTCGTCGACGCCATCGCGAGGCGCGTGCCCGAATCGTCCACCGCGAGCCCGTGCCGATACACGAGGTCGTACGCGGGTGCGGGCGGCAGCCCGTTCGTGAATGACTCGAAACTGCGCCCGCCGTCGCGCGTGCGCGTGACGACGAACCGGCCGTCCACCGGAATCCGGCACGCGTCCTTCACGGCCGGCACGAACCACGCGGTGTCTGGCTCGTGCGGATGCACGGCCACCGCGAAACCGAAGCTCGACGGCTGTGCCTCGATCCTCCGCCAGTGTTCGGCGCCGTCGGTCGAGCGGAAGATCGCGCAGTGATGCTGCGTCCACAGCACGTCCGGGTTGGCCGCGCACTGCACGACGCGGTGCGGGTCCTGCGCGTTGGGTTCGCCGCGCCGCTCGGGCGGCATGTAGTCGGCTTCCATGCCGTCGGCCGTCACACGCCAGGTCGCGCCGCCGTCGGCGGTCTGCCAGACGCCGCCGCACGAGATGCCGATCGTCACGTGCCGGCTGTCGCGCGGATCGACCATCACCGAATGGATGCCCGGCGCATCGTATCCGCCGCCGCCCCATTCGGCGCGCTCCGGGCGATCCCACAATGCCCGGTTGAGCACCCAGGAACCGCCGCCGTCGTCGGAGCGGAACAGCCCGCCGGGAATCGTGCCCGCCCACAGCACGCCCGGCTCGTCGGTGCCGCCGGCTTCGAGCGACCAGATCTGCTGGAGCGTCCACGGCGGCTGCGGCGGGCCGGGCGGCGCGTCGCCCGTGTCGCCCGTGTCACTCGCGGCGCCCGTGCCCGACGGGGCGCTCGCGGGCGGATCGTCGGCAGGCTGCGGCGGATATACGGGCACCGCGCATTCTTCCCAGTCGGCGGCGCCGGCCCGCCTGCGATGCAGTTTCACGCCGAAATGCCCCAGGTTGAGCGCTGCATACAGCGTGCCGTCGCGCGGGTCGGCGAGCGCCATGCTGACCGGCTCGCCGGCGAAATGCGGCTCGCCGAGCGTCCAGCCGCCGTTGCCGCCGGGCTGCAGGACGAACAGGCCCTTGCGAGTGGCGACGAGCAGTCGATCGTTCATGTGCGATGTCTCCTGATGGCCCGACCTGGCGTTCCGGCACGCGGTCGGCGCTTGTGCATGCGTCCCTTTATCCGCCCGTCAGCGCCTGTACGACATAGACCCGGCTCGCGTCGCCGAGCACGTCGGACAGGCGCTGACGGTCGCGTATCGGCTGGCCGTCGATGAATACCGACAGGTGTTTGCGCAGCGCGCCCTGGTCGTCGAGGATGTAGCCGCGCAGTCGCGGCTGCTCGCCGAAAACGGTGTCGAATGCTTCGCCGAGCGTGCGGGCGTCGATTTCGCGCTCGGGCGTTTCGATATGCCGCTGGATCGAGGCGGCGAAGAAGAGGTGCGCCATGGCGGTGGCTGGCAGGAGCCGCGCGGAGGGGACGGTCTTTAGTTTAGGCGATCCGTCGGGGGCGCAAAGACGGCGTCTCGTAGTCGCCGTGCGCCGGCGTGTCGATCCGTCGCGGTCGACACGACCACGCGGATCGGCAACAATCCTGCCCGGGCCGCCGGGCCGCCGGGCCGCCGGGCCGCCGGGCCGCCGGGCCGCTCGACGGTCGCACGCTCTCCACTTGCCGATGAAGGAAATCCCCGCCATGCCGCGATCCGCGCTGTCGATCGTCAACCCGGCCGTCGACGATATCGTCGCGGGCCGCAAACGCGTGGAAATCCGCTCGTGGGCGCCGCCGGCCATCCCGTTGCGCGATCTCGTGCCGGTGCAGAACACGATCTTCCTGCGACAGGACGGGCAGGAGGATCCCGACGGTATCGCGCTCGCGATGGTCGATGTCGTGGGGGTGCACGACTGGACGCCTGACGAAGCCCGCTCGCAAGGCAAGCAATGGTGTGCCGGATACGTGTGCTGGGAACTGGAGAACGTTCGGCAGATCGCGCCGCCTGTTCCGTGCGTCGCGAAGCGCGGCATCTATGCGTTGCCGGATGATTTCGGAAAGGTATCCTGATGATTTCGCCTGCATCAGGGGCGAGCCGAACGCCCTTTCGACACAAGAGAGGGCAGTCGAGACGAAGGATCACCCGGAGCGTGCCCGCCGCCCGCGCTAAACCGGAATCGATCGCCCGCGTATCCTGATCCCGATCCGCACGATGCCGATCACCGCATTCGACAGCCACGTGAGCAGGCGCGGCATTCCGCGTCGGCGGATATCGAGCAGGAGCACGATCCGCACGGCGTCGCTGTCGTTCCACACCTCGTGCATGAACGTATCGTCCCACAGCAGGAAACGGCCTTCGTCGAGCCGGTATTCGTGGCCGTCCACCTTCAGCACGGCGGCCGGCACGCCGTCCGCGCGCTTCGGCATCGACAGCACGAGATAGCCGCGCAGGATGCCGCGAAACGGCCCGCGATGCGGTGGAATGTGCTTGCCGGGTGCGAGGAACGACAGCGATGCGGACAGCACGTCCGGCGACGTCGCGACGATCGACGCGACGGTCGGGCAGCGCGACAGGTTGCGCGGGAACGGCTGGCCGTACGCCTGCATGATGAACATCCGCCAGTCGCGTGCATCGTTGGCCGAGATGTCGTACTGCTCGCGCATGATCTCGTGGAAGCGCGGGATGCGCGCCATGTCGCGCGCCACGGCGAATGCCTCCGCCTGGATGGCGGGCCACGCACGGACGAAACGCTCGGCATCGGGAAACGCGGCCGTATCGAGCACCGCGCCGCCGTCGATATGGCGGTCGTACAGCGTGCGCAGCAGCCCGGCTGCATAGTCGTAAGCGACGGACATGGTCGATCGAGGCGCGATCCGGAAAGGGTGACGTCAGTCTGCCCGAAGCGGGTCGGGCGCTGCGTTACGTCAGGTTACGCCGGCTGACGAAAGAATGACAGGTTCATGAATGTTCGTTCCACGCGCCCCCGGAGCCGGAGAAGCCGCGTGAATCGAGCCGCGACATGCGGGAATAAATGCACACGCTCCGTCGTCATACGGGTGTAGCACGTCGTCTCGTTGACTTCTCGAGGAGTGGAACATGAACAAGCATTGGCTGGTGGCCGCCGCCGTGGCGGCGATTTCTTTCGCGGGTGTCGCGGCGCCCGCATCGGCGCAGGCACTGACGCGCGCGCAGGTCAGGCAGCAACTGATCGATGCCGAGAACCAGGGGCTGCGCTTCGTGACCGATACGTCGTATCCGGACGTGAGCCCGCTGTTCCGGCAGCAGGTCGAACGGATGCCGCAGCGCCAGGCCGGCACGGCAGTCGGCAGCGAGCCGGCCGCCTCGTCCGATGCAGGCAAGCCGGCGACGATGGCGCCGCGCCAGCGTTCCGCCGCATGCGTCGGCCCGGCGAGTTTCTGCACGATCTATTTCGGCAGCTGACGCAGCCGCCCGCGTTCGCAGGGCAGGCATTCACCCAGGTTGATCGATACGGAACATTGAAGGAGCTCATGATGAAAGCATATATCGCAGTACTGATGATGATCGCGGCGATCGTCGGTCAGTCGGCCTTCGCGCAATCGGCCGCGCCGCTGACGCGCGCGCAGGTTCGCGACGAATTGATGCGCCTGGAAGCAGCCGGGTACGACCCGGCGAAAGGGGACGACGGCGAGTATCCGGCGGACCTCCAGGCGGCGCAAGCGAAGCTTGCCGATCAGGACCGGGCCCGGATGGCGGCTGCCGGCGCGCATGCACCGGCGGCCGGTATGCCGGCGCAGGACAGCAACTAGGTGTCGATATGGTCTTGTGCGACTTCAGGCCGTCGTGTTCGCGGCACGGCCGTCCGGCAGCCGTTCGTGCCGCCCGACGCGGTGGAAGGACACCGGCCGCCGTGCCCGTCATCGCGCGCCGCTTCGCTCGGCGCCGCGATCATCTGGCCGGCGGCGCGCGATGGTCAGGCCGGCCGATCGCGCGATGAGCCGGGGCGACGACGGGTGCGGCGCTGGCGGCAGGCCGGTTCATGCGCGCGATGGCATGCCGTGCTGCCGATCGCGCGATCACCAGGGCATCATGCGCTGCAGGATCTGATCGCGCAGCACGAAGCGGTGCGCCAGCGCCGCTGCGACGTGCAGGCAAATGCCGGCGAACAGCACCCAGGCGAGGATGCCGTGCACATCGCCCATCGCATGGCCGAATCCGGAACCGGCCGCTGACAGCGCGGGCAGCGGCACGATCCCGAGCAGCGTCACGCCCCACGCCCGCGACGATGCGTTGATCCAGCCGAGCAGCGGCACGGCGATCAGCAGCGCGTAGAGCGCGAAATGCGTGACGCCCGACAGCGCACGCATTGCGGGAGACAGGTCGTTCGCCGGCGGGCGATGCGTCGCGCGCCACAGCACGCGGCAGGCCATCGCGGCGAGCAGTGCGGTGCCCACGATCAGGTGCGCGGCGATCAGGCCGACGGGTTGCGTATCGCGATGCACGTCGGGCATCGTCCAGCCGATCGCATATTGGGCGACGATCAGCGCGACGATCAGCCAGTGAAGAAAACGCGCAACGGTGTCATAACGGGCGGGTGTGGACATGAAGGCTCCTGCGTACGACGGGGACGGTATTGGACGGGTGGATTCTACGACCGCATGCTTAACGAAACGTTAAGCACGCGGCATCTCATGCGGTGATCGGTCGTCGGGTGAGCCTGCCGGCCGCGCTTCGCCCGCGTCCGCCGACGGCAGTGCAACCGTGACGCCGAGGCCCTGGCCGCCGATGCCGGGCCCGAACTGCACGGTGCCGCCCAGGTATTGCGCGATGCGCGTGACGATCGACAACCCGAGCCCGCTGCCGGGCGACTGCGCGCCGCTGCCGCGATAGAAGCGGTCGCCGAGCCGCTCGTACTCGCCGGGGGCGACGCCGGGCCCGTCGTCGCGAACGACGATGCATTGCAGTGCGCCGTCGTCGCGCACGCCGAGCTCGATGCGGCCGCCCGGGCGGCCGTACTTCACGGCGTTGTCGACGAGGTTGTCGAGCAGGATGCCGATCAGGATCGGATCGGCGTCGATCGCGCGTCCGGAGACGGGGCCGGCCACGAGGTCGATGGCCTTGTCCGACGCCTTCGCGAGATGGCGGTCGAGGGCAGCGTCGACGAGTTCGCGAACGGCGAGCGCGCGTGTCGGAATGCGTTCGTATTCGTCGAGCCGCGCGAGCAGCAGCAACTGCTCGGCGAGACGCGCACTGCGGTCGACGCCTTGAACGACCCGCTGCATCGCGAGCCGCTGGAGTGCCGGATCGTCGGTCGCGATGGCTACTTGGGCCTGGACCTTGATCGCGGCAAGCGGTGTCTTGAGCTCGTGCGCGGCGTCGGACGTGAACGCGCGCTCGCGCACGATCGATTGCCGCAGCCGGGCCAGCAGGCGGTCGATCGCGTCGACCAGCGGGCGCACTTCGTCCGGCACGGCCGCGATGCCGAGCGGTTCGAGCGATCGCGCGTCGCGCGCGCCGATCAGCGTCGACAGCGTCTTCAACGGCGCGAGACCGCGTCCGATCAGGTACCAGAGGAGCAGCGCCAGCACCGGGAGCGCGACGATCAACGGCAGGACGATGCCGCGCGCGGTGCCGGTCGCCAGGTCGCTGCGCGTGTTCGCGATTTCCATCACGCGGATCCAGCGCCCCGACGCGTCGTCGCGCAGCGTGTGCGTACGCCATGACGCGTCGCGGATGACGATCGTTTCAGGAAGACCGCGCGAGTCGTGCGCGTCGGGCAGGCCGGCGGCGCCGGCCGGGAGGCTCGACGCGACGACCTGGCCCCGTGTGTCGCGCACCTCGAACAGCACGTCGCGCGGAAGGCGATCGCCGTCGGTTTCGGGGACGGGTTTCGAGCCGCGGCGATCCAGTTCGACACGCGCGTCCGGCGGCACACGGGCGAGGCGGCCGAGGTCGGCAGGCGAGAGATTGACCAGCAGCGATGCATATTCGACGAGGCGGGCGTCTTCCCATTCGCCGATCTCGCGCGTCGCGTACCGGAAGCTGCCGAACACGGCGGCGAGCCACACGACCGTCACGCAGCCGAGCGCCATCAACGAAACGCGGCGCCGTATCGAGCGGGACGTCATGCGAGATCGACGACGTAGCCGACGCCTCGAACGGTGCGGATCAGTTCCGCGCCGAGCTTCTTGCGCAGGTTCGACACATGCACCTCGATCGCATTGCTTTCGATACCTTCCTGCCAGCCGTACAGGGTGTCCTCGAGGCGCGAGCGCGACTGCGGCGCGCCCGGGTGGCTGACCAGCTGAACCAGGATGGCCCACTCGCGCGACGTGAGCGCGATGCGCGACGCATCGCGTGTCACCGTGTGGGCGGTCAGGTCGATCGTGATGTCGCGCCACACGATCTCGTCGCCGGCGCGGCCCTGCGAGCGGCGCACGAGCGCACGGCAGCGGGCGAGCACTTCGGTCAGTTCGAACGGTTTCGCGAGATAGTCGTCGGCGCCGTCGTCGAGGCCGCGGACGCGGTCGGCCACGGTGCCGCGCGCGGTCAGGACCAGCACGGGGACGGTGTCGCCCGCATCGCGCAACGCGCGCAGCAGCTCGGTGCCCGATTTCCCGGGCAGGCCGAGATCGAGCACGACGAGCGCGAAGCGCGTCGTCGCGAGGGCGGCTGCCGCTGCGTGACCGTCGCGCAACCAGTCGACGTGATAGCCCGCCTGGGTCAGGCTGATCTCGAGACCGCTGCCGATCAGGTCGTCGTCTTCAACAAGGAGGAGTCGCATGGTCGATTCGGGGGCAGGATGCCTGCGATTGTACGAGCGCGACGCGCCTGCCGCGCAACGGAATGTAATTGTGCTGGAGCAAACTTCTCCCGATTCTGAAGAACGCTTAAGGTTCGGCGGCGGCAATCCCGCTACCATCGGCCACACCGTTTCCAGGGGGATTTTCCGCTGCCCCTGATCCCGAACCGGGTCACGCCTGTCCGGCTTGCCCGTCAATCCGCGACCTTGCCGATCGATGTCCGATCGACGCGAGTCGCCCGTACGGGAGATTCATTCCTCATGGCCCCCTCAACGATCGAGCGATGGCGCGCCTACCTGCTGATCGCCGCGCTGGCCGGCATGTTCGTCCAGTGCTTCGTGCTGGTTTCATGGCTGGCGCTGCGCGTACCCGAGGCATTTTTCACGACGATGACGTTTCGCATGTGGACCGTCGTCGCGATCGTCACCGCGATCCTTTCGGTCCGCAAGCTTGCCCGCGCGACGTTCAGAGCGGCGCTGGATTGCGGATTCGTACACGTGACCGGAATCGATCGCCACACGGTAGCCGTGTCATCCGATTGCGCGTACCGTCGGCTGGTCATCCTTCATATCCGGCTCAACGGAAATCGGTTCCGCTACGCACACGGGTGAGCCCGCCTTCGCGCGTGCCCGCCCCGACGCACCACGGTCCCGCCGGGCCACCACTGGGGAATCGCATGGTGTTGCTGCATGTGCTGCACGCGCTGGCCGGCGCGATGTCGATCGTCTGCGGGCTGGGCGTATTGCTGGGTATTGCGTATACGGTCGCGGCCAGCGTGCTGGTCGGGCGGTTCTTTTCGAGGCCGGCGGCGCAGCCGCGCGAGTATCCGGGCGTCACCGTCGCGAAGCCGCTGCACGGCGACGAGTGGCAGCTCGTACAGCATCTCGAAAGCTTCTTCGTGCAGAATTATCCGGGCCCCGTCCAGCACCTGTTCGGCGTGCACGATGCAGGCGACGCGGCACTCGCGGCCGTCGAGACGCTGCGTGCACGCTACCCTGACGCGAACATCAAGGTCGTCGCCGATGCGCGGCTGTACGGGCCGAACCGCAAGATCGGCAATCTCGTGAACATGCTCGAACACGCGGAGTATGCGGTGCTGTGCCTCGCCGACAGCGACGTGCTGGTCGAGCGCGATTATCTGCGCGCGGTCGTCGGCGCGCTGCAGCAGCCGGATGTCGGCATCGTGACGAGCGTGTACCGCGGTGTCGCATCGCCGGGTTTCTGGCCCAGGATCGCCGTCGCGATGACGAACTACCATTTCCTGCCGGGCGTGATCACCGGGCTCTGCATCGGGCGTGCGCGGCCCTGCTTTGGCCAGACGATTGCGATCACGCGCGCGACGCTCGAACGTATCGGCGGCCTCGCGCGATTCGCGCATCACCTGGCCGAGGATCACGCGCTGGGCGAAGCGGTGCGGCAGGCGGGCGCGCAGGTCGTCATTCCGTCGTTCGTCGTCGGGCATGCGTGCGTCGAGGAGACGTTCTCAAGGCTGTACGCCCACGAGTTGCGCTGGAGCTGCACGATTCGCGCAGCGGACCGCCTCGGTCATGCGGGCTCGGTGCTGATGCACCCGGTGCCGCTCGCGCTGCTGGCGCTGCTGTTCTCGGGCGGCACGGCCGCCGCGTGCGCGCTGGCGGTCGCGGCGCTCGCCGCGCGGGTGCTGCTGATGCTGAAAACCAGCCGTGCAACCGGCGCGGGGCTGCGCGGCGCAATCTGGCTGCCGTTCGTCGATCTCCTGCAGTTCTTCGTGTTCGTGTCGAGCTTCTTCTCGTCGCATGTCGTGTGGCGCGGCACGCGCTTTCGCGTGAACCGGGAAGGGCGGTTGTCGGCGGCGAGCGAATCATGACGACGCAGACGAACCCCGGCGGCGACGCCGCCCGGAACGTCACGCGCAGCGACGCGCGGCTTCGGCGCGCGGGGCAGGCAGCGGCGCTGGGCGGGCTGGCGCTCGCCGTGTGGCTGATCTGGCGCGAGCATCCGCTGGACATCCTCCATCGCCTGCAGATTGCCGGCGCCGGGCTGCTGCTCGCGGCGCTGGCCCACCTTCTGCCGATGCTCGCGAATGCGTGGGACTGGCGGATGCTGATCCGCGGCCCGCGCCGGCCGTCGTTCGCGACGATGCTGAAACTCGTGTGGATTCGCGAATCGATCAACGGGCTGCTGCCGGTCGCGCGCATCGGCGGCGAGATCGTGTCGTTCGGCCTGCTGCGGCAGGCGGGCGTGCGGCCGGCGACGATCGTGGCCAGCCTCGTCGCCGACATGCAGCTGACGCTGATCAGCCAGCTGGTGTTCGCGCTGGTCGCGATCGGCTACGTGCTCGGGCACGTCTCGTCCGATGCCGCCCGGGTGGCCGGGAATCTCGCGATCGGCATGGCCGCGCTGGTGCCGGTGCTGCTGCTGTTCGCGCTGGTGCAGCATGCGCGGCCGTTCGAGCGCGCGATGCGCGTGCTGAACCGCGTCACGAGCGGGAAGGTGGTGGCGCTCGTCGGCGAATCGGCGCGTACCGATCAGTCGATCCGGATGATCTGGAGAAAGACCGGCATCGTCGTGCGCTACCTCGCGATCTGGCAGCCCCTGCAGTTCGTGGGCTACGCGCTGGAAATCTGGCTCGCGCTGGTCTTTCTCGGCGCGGAGCCGACCTTCGCGCAGGCGCTCGCGATCGAGGCGCTGATCCAGCTCGTGAGCAGTATCGCGTTCCTGATGCCGGGCGGCCTCGGCGTGCAGGAGGGCGGGTTCGTGCTGATCGGCGGGCTCCTCGGGTTCGATCCGCCGACGTGTCTCGCCCTGGCCGGCGCCCGCCGCGTGCGCGACCTGCTGTTCTATCTGCCGGGCCTGCTCGCGTGGCAGTGGGCGGCCGGTTCGGCGAACCGGCCGGGCGGAACGAAACGCGCGTCGTTGCCCATCGGGGAATCCGCCCGGCCGCATTGATGCGGCCACGCAGGCCGTGCCTGCGCGGCCGGCGGCGCGGGAATCAGCGCCGTTCGTCGGCGAGATGGCTGCGGATCACGTCCGCGAACGACGTGTCGCCCGTCAATCCGAGGGCTTCCGCGCGCGACGTGTCCCAGCGGCCCGGCCAGCTGCCGACGATCTTCTCGACGCGCTCGTCGGGCACATGGCGGATCAGCTTCACGACTTCGTCGCCCGCGACTTCGCGCAGCGCCGCGATCATTTCGTCGACCGATACCGACAGGCCGGGCAAATTGATCACGCGTTTGTTGCCCAGCTTCGCGCTGTCGATTTCGCAGCCCGCGACGAGCGCTTCGATCGCGCCGCGCGGCGACAGCAGCCACAGCCGCGTCGAACCCGGCACCGGGCACACGCTTTCCTCGCCGTTCAGCGGCTCGCGGATGATGCCGCTCGCGAACGACGACGCGGCCGCATTCGGGCGGCCCGGCCGCACGCTGATCGTCGGCAGCCGCAGCACGCGGCCGTCGACGAAGCCGCGCCGCGCGTAGTCGCACAGCAGCAGCTCGGCGATCGCCTTCTCGGCGCCGTACGACGATTGCGGGTTCAGCGCGGTGTCGTCCTGCACGACGTCGGGGAGCGTGCCGCCATACACCGCGACCGAGCTCGTGAACACGACGCGCGGCCGGTGGCCACGGGCGCGACACACTTCGAGCAGCGCGCGCGACGCGTCGAGATTGATCCGCATGCCGAGATCGAAATCGGCCTCGGCCTGCCCGCTGACGATTGCCGCGAGGTGGAAGATCGCGCCGGTTTGCGTGTCGATCGCGCGTTCGAGCACCGCGCGATCGGCGATGTCGCCGACGATCGACGTCACGCGCGCATCGCCGAAATCGCTGCCTTCGACGACGTCGAGCAGCACCAGCTCGTCGATCTTCTCGCTGCGGCCGTCGGGGCCGCTCAGTTCGCCGCGCTCGAGCAGCTTGCGCGCCAGACGCTGGCCGAGAAAGCCGGCGCCGCCGGTGATCAGTACTTTCATGTTCGTTACCTTCCGAGGAATGCGTGAATTAGCGGGAACAGGCCCTGAGCCAGCCGAGCCCTTCCGACGTGCCGGCCTTCGGGCGGTACTCGCAACCGATCCAGCCGTCGTAGCCGAGCGTGTCGATCAGCTCGAACAGATACGGGTAGTTGAGTTCGCCGAGATCCGGCTCGTGGCGGTCGGGCACGCCCGCGATCTGGATATGGCCGATGCCCGCGAAATCGCGCCGGAGCTTGGTCGCGAGATCGCCTTCGACGATCTGGCAGTGGTAGCAGTCGAACTGCACCTTCAGGTTCGGCGCGCCGACTTCCGCGCGGATCGCCTGCGCGTCGTCCTGACGGCTCAGGAAATAGCCGGGCATGTCGCGCTGGTTGATCGGCTCGATCAGGATCGTGATGCCGTGCGCGGCAGCGGCCTGCGCGGCGTGGCGCAGGTTCGACAGGTAGGTGTCGCGATGGCGCGCGCGGTCGGCGCCCGGCGGCACCATCCCGGCCATCACGTGCAGCTTCCGGTTGCCGAGCACGCGTGCATAGTCGAGCGCCTGGTCGATGCCGCGCCGGAACTCGTCCTCGCGGCCCGGCAGCGATGCAGTGCCGCGTTCGCCCGCGGCCCAGTCGCCGGGCGGCGCGTTGAACAGCGCCTGTTCGAGGGTGTGCGCGTCGAGGCGCGCGCGGATGTCCTCGGCGGCGAAGTCGTACGGGAACAGGTACTCGACGGCCTTGAAGCCGTCGTAGGCGGCAGCGGCGAAGCGTTCGAGGAACGCGTGCTCGGTGTACATCATCGAGAGGTTGGCGGCGAAGCGTGGCATGGCAGCGGGTCCTGTGAATGAATGGGGCGGGGCATACGTCGCCCCGCGTCGAATGGCAACTCGGCGGTTCAGCGGTTCACGAGTTTCGCGGGCGTGAGCCACACGGCGATCGCGCCGATCACGAGCATCGCGGCCAGCACGTACATGCCGGACGCCGTGCTGTGCGTGACGTCCTTCAGGTAGCCGATCACGTACGGGCTCGCGAACCCGGCGAGGTTGCCGACCGAGTTGATGATCGCGATCCCGGCGGCGGCCGCGGAGCCCGCGAGGAACGCGGTCGGCAGCGACCAGAACAGCGGTGCGCAGGTCAGCACGCCGCCCGCCGCGAGCGACAGGAACACGATCGACACCGCCGTATTGTGCGAGTACGACGCGGCGACCGCAAACCCGACCGCGCCCATCAGCGCGGGCACGATCAGGTGCCAGCGGCGTTCGCGGCGCTTGTCCGCGCTGTGGCCGAACAGGTTCATCACGACGATCGCGACGAGGAACGGGATCGCGGACAGCAGGCCGATCTGCAGCGTATCGGTGATGCCGGTCGACTTCACGAGCGTCGGCATCCAGAACGTGAGGCCGTACTGGCCCGTGACGAACGCGAAGTAGATCAGCGACATCCACCACATGCGCGGGTCGGCGAACACGGCCTTCAGCGAGTGGCCGTGCTGCTGCTGTTCCTGCGGCTGCGCGGCGATCTCGTCCTCCAGCAGTTGTTTCTCGCGTTCGTCGAGCCACTTCGCGCCGCGGATGCTGTTGTCGAGATACAGGATCGTCGCGATGCCGACGAGCACGGCCGGCACGGCTTCGATCATGAACATCCATTGCCAGCCGTGGAAACCCGAGCCGCCGTGGAAGCGTTCCATGATCCAGCCCGACAGCGGGTTGCCGAAGATGCCCGACACGGGAATCGCGGACATGAACACCGCGATGATCTTCGCGCGGCGATGCGACGGGAACCAGTACGTGAGATACAGGATCACGCCGGGATAGAAGCCGGCTTCCGCGAGGCCGAGCAGGAAGCGCAGCACGTAGAACTGCGTCGGCGTCTGCACGAATGCGAACAGCCCGGACAGCAGGCCCCACGTGATCATGATCCGCGCGATCCAGATGCGTGCGCCGATGCGGTGCATCAGCATGTTGCTTGGCAGTTCGAACAGAAAGTAGCCAAGAAAGAAGATGCCGGCGCCGAGCCCGAACACGGTTTCGCTGAACGCGAGATCCTGCGACATCTGCAGCTTCGCGAAGCCGACGTTCACGCGGTCGAGATACGCGACCACGTAGCAGAGCATCAGGAACGGCACGATGCGCCAGAACACTTTCTTGTAGGTGCGGTCGAGTTCCGCGGCGTGGGCGGGCGCGGCGGGCGAGCGGCCAGCGGCCGCGTCGAGAGCAGTCATCGTCGTCTCCAGGATGTTGTGTGCCGACGGCGTGTACGCCGCCGGATCATTGTGTGTGCTGACGGAAGGGCCCGCGCACACGGCGGGCATGGGAATCGTTGCGGGGTACGTCGCTACCAGCGCGCGCCGAAGCTGGCGCGCAATTCGTCGAGCGCGGCTTCGTCGAGCGATTCGGGTTTCGGGTTCGTCATCAGCCACAGCCGCGCCGTTTCCTCGAGCTCTTCGAGCGCATACGACGCGTGCGACACCGATGGCCCCCACATCACCGGGCCGAGGCGGTCGAGCAGCACGCCGCGCACCTGGTCGGCGAGCGCCGCGACTTCCGCGGCGACGCCCGGATCACCGGGGCGGCGGTAGCGGATCAGCGGAATGTGGCCGACCTTCATCACGTAGTACGGCGTGATCGGCGGCAGCACGTCGGTGTCGCGCCATACGCCCGCGAGCGTCAGCGCGACGAGGTGCGTCGAATGGGTATGGACGACGCCGTTCGCTTCGGCATTGCGTGCGTAGATGCCGCGATGCAGTGCGAGCGTCTTCGACGGCTTGCCGCCCGATACGGGCTGGCCGTCGAGGCCGACTTTCGCGATGTCGTTCGGGTCGAGCCGGCCGAGGCACGCGTCGGTCGGCGTGATCAGCCAGCCGTCGGGCAGCCGCGCGCTGATGTTGCCGGCGCTCCCGACCGCGTGGCCGCGCGCGTACAGGCTGGCGCCGACGACGCAGATCTCCTCGCGCAGTTTCGCTTCGTCGCTCATCGTGCGGCTCCGTCCAGCGCGCGCAGCGCCTTGTCGAAAAAGTCCGTGGTGCCGAAGTTGCCGGACTTCAGCGCGAGGCCGAGCGGCGCCGCGTCGATGGTGGCCGTCGCCGGCACGCCCGGATCGATCTGCGCGCCGATCTGCAGCGACTTCACGTCGAGCGCCTGCACGACCGCGCCGGACGTCTCGCCGCCGGCGACGACGAACTTGCGCACGCCGAGATCGCGCAGCCCGCGCGCGATCGCCGCGAGCGTGGCTTCGACGAGATGGCCGGCCGCGTCGACGCCGAGCGCTTGTTGTACGGCCTTCACTTCGTCAGGCGTCGCGGTCGCGTAGATCAGCACGGGCTGCGGCAGGTGCGTGCGCGCGAACGCGAGTGCCTGGTCGACGACGGGTTCGCCGCGCGATGCCGCGAGCGGATCGATGCGGAAGCTCGGCCGCGTGGCGCGCCATGCGGCGACCTGCGCGTTGGTGGCCTTCGATGCGCTGCCGGCGAGCACCGCCGACAGGCCGTCGATACGCGGCAGCGACGCCGCGTTGTCGCGCTCGGGCAGTTGCTCCGCGCGGCGGAAATTCGCGGGCAGGCCGAGCGCGATGCCCGAGCCGCCGGTGACGAGCGGCAGGCCCGCGCAGGCTTCGCCGAGCACGTAGAGGTCGCGGTCCGACAGCGCGTCGGCGATCGCGAATCGTGCGCCTTCCGCACGCAACTGGTCGATCCGTGTGCGCACGGCGGCCGCGCCCAGCGCGATCGTGTCGTAGCGGATCAGGCCGACGGGCGACTTCGTTTGCCGCTGCAGCACGCGCACGAGGTTCGCGTCCTTCATCGGCGTGAGCGGATGGTTTTCCATGCCCGATTCGTTCAGCAGCACGTCGCCGACGAACAGGTGGCCGCGATAGATCGTGCGGCCGTTCTCGGGGAACGCCGGGCACGCGATCGTGAAGCCGCCGCCGGCCGCATCGAGCAGCGCATCGGCGACGGGCCCGATGTTGCCCGCGTCGGTCGAATCGAACGTCGAGCAGTACTTG
This sequence comes from Burkholderia sp. ZZQ-2, assembly GCF_050768715.1. Classification (NCBI taxonomy): domain Bacteria; kingdom Pseudomonadati; phylum Pseudomonadota; class Betaproteobacteria; order Burkholderiales; family Burkholderiaceae; genus Burkholderia; species Burkholderia sp. ZZQ-2. The sequence continues at coordinate 24,591 of NZ_LDVA01000361.1, forward strand.
AAGAAGAATTGCCGGCAGCCTTGCTCGCGCAGCCATGCGTAGGCGGCGAGCGATTGCGCGACGGCGTCGGCCGCGGGGATCGTGCGCGACTTCAGCGCGACGACGATCGCATCCGCATCAAGCGTGGCGCCGTCGGCGGGCACGCCGATCGTCTGCACGGTGCGCATGCCGCTCTTCACGAGCATGTTCGCGAGATCGGTCGCGCCGGTGAAATCGTCGGCGATGCAGCCGAGCAGGGGACGGGAAACGGGAGCGGTCATGGCGGGTACGTCGTTCGAATCAGCGGGCGGGCGGCAGCGTGATGCCGGGGAAGGTCTTGATCACGGCGGAATCGTCCTCGCCGCCGTGGCCGGCGCTCGACGCGCTCATGAACATCTGGTGCGCGGTGGCCGACAGCGGCAGCGGGAACTTGCTGCGGCGCGCGGTATCGAGCACGAGGCCGAGATCCTTCACGAAGATGTCGACGGCCGACAGCGGCGTGTAGTCGCCGTTCAGGATGTGCGGCACGCGGTTCTCGAACATCCACGAATTGCCGGCGCTGTGCGTGATCACGTCGTACAGCGCGTCGGCATCGACGCCTTCGCGCAAGCCCAGCGCCATCGCCTCGGCTGCTGCTGCGATATGCACGCCGGCCAGCAACTGGTTGATGATCTTCACCTTCGAGCCGATGCCGTGCGCATCGCCGAGTCGATAGACCTTGCCGGCGATCGCGGCGAGCACGTCCTCGCAGCCCGCGTACGCGGCGGCCGGGCCCGACGTCATCATCGTCATCTCGCCGGAGGCCGCGCGTGCGGCGCCGCCGGACACGGGCGCGTCGAGCATCTGCAGGCCGGCGGCCTCGATGCGTTCACCGAGCGCCACCGCGAATTCCGGTGCGACGGTCGCGCTGGCGATCACGACGCCGCCCGGCTTCATCGCCGCGACCGCGCCGTGCTCGCCGAACAGCACCGTTTCGGTCTGTGCGGCATTCACGACGAGCGTGACGACGACGTCGCACTGCGCGCCGAGTTCGGCCGGCGTCGCGCAGGCGACGCCGCCTTCGGCGGCGAATGCCTGCAGCACGGTGTCGCGCACGTCGCATGCGTGCACGCGCAGGCCGGCGCGCAGCAGCGAGCGGGCGACGCCGAGGCCCATCGCGCCGAGGCCGATGACTCCAACATTTCGTGACATGGTCAACCTTGATCGATTCGGGAGAGGTTCGTGACAGCGGCGGCGCCTGTAACGGCCGCGGCCGCCGGCTTCAGCAGATGCCGGCTTCCGCGAGACGGCGGGCGGCGTTGTACATGTGCGTGCGTGCCGCGTTGCGCGCGGCCATCGGGTCGCGCGCGCGGATCGCGTCGGCGATCGCCGCGTGTTCCTCGCGCACCTGGCGCGAAAAGTCCTCGCGCGTCGCTTCGTTGCGCCGCGTGACCTTCACGCCGGCTTCGAGGTACTGGTTCAGGAACTGCAGCGTCTTCAGGAAATACGGGTTGCCGGTGACGGCCGCGATCGTGCGGTGGAACGCGACGTCTTCCGCGACGCCGTCGCGCCCTTCGGCCACGGCATCGTCGATCTTGCGCAGCGCCTCGTCGATGTCGGCCATGTCCTCGTCGGTGTGGTGCAGGGCCGCTTCGGCCGCGACCTCGGCCTCGATCGCGCGGCGCACCGCGAGCAGGTGCGGCAGCGAGGTGGCCTCGACCGCTTCCGCGTAGTCGATCCGCAGCGGCCGGATCGCGCCGTGCTGGTTCACGTACACGCCGCTGCCCTGGCGCGGCTCGACCACGCCTTCGTTCTTCAGCCGCGAGATCGCCTCGCGGATCACGGTGCGGCTCACGCCGAATTCCTGCGCGAGCACGGCCTCCGTCGGCAGCTTGCCGGTGGCCGAGAAGCTGCCGACTTCGATCTGCTTGAGCAGTTGCTGCGCGACATGGTCGCTCATCGCGCGGGCGGGAATTTTCTCGAACATGGTGCTCTGGCTTGTAAGGTTATGTGGTCATCATACAAATTTGAGCGCGATGAAGCATCCGGGATAACCCTCGATCAACGGAGGGCAACGTCGGTCAAATCAACTGAAACCGGTTCCATTTGAAGGGAAATCGGCGCGATCGACTATCGCTTCGCGGTGGGTCAGCCGGGCGGGAAAGAGCAGTGCAGGTGCGTTGGCCGTCAGTCGGCGATGTCCTCGACGGAGTCGTCCGTCGCATCTGCCGTCGCGCCGGCTTCCGCCACTTCGCCGCCGCGCTCCCGATAAGTCGCCGGCGGCACGCCGAACTGCTTGCGGAACTCGCGTCCGAGGTGCGACGCATCGGCGAACCCGCAGCTCGACGCGATATCGGCCACCGTGCGGTCGGAACTCGTCAGCAGCCACGCGGCCGTGCGCAGCCGCACCTGTTTCGCGAACGCCTGCGGGCTCTTGCCCGTTTCCGCCTTGAACAGCCGTTCGAGCTGCCGCGTCGACAGGTCGAGCTTGTTCGCGAGCTCGTCGAGCGACAGCGCCCGCCCGACATGCTGTTCCATCAGGAGAATCGCGCGCTTGACCTTCGGGTGCGTCGCCGGCTCGAGGCCCGGCGGATGCGGCTGCGGCGCATTCCCTTTCTGCATCTCGCCGACCAGCAGGATGCGCAGCGCCTTCTGCACGGTCGCGTGATCGAAATGGCGCAGCAGGATCGCGGCGGCGACGTCGATCGACGCGCGGCCGCCCGAGCAGGTGATGCGGCGCCGGTCGATCACGAACAGCCGGTCGGCGATCAGCAGGTCGGGATCGGCGGCCGGAAAGCGCTCGATGAAATCCCAGTAATGGAACCAGCTCACGCAGGTGCGGTAGCCGTCGAGCACGCCTGCGCGCATCAGCGTGAACACGCCGGTGCAGATCCCGACGACCGTCGCGCCGCCGGCCGCCGTGCGGCGGATGAAGTCGAGCGTCTCGGGGCCCGCCTGCGGCCCCGAATGCAGCAGCCCGCCGACCACCACCACGTAGTCGAACGGCTCGGCCGCGTCGAAGGTTTCCCATGGCGTGATCTGGATCCCGCAGCTCGCGCGCACCGGCGCGAGGGTCTCGCCGATCACGCTCCATGCGCAGCGCACGGGCTTGCTGTAGTCGCCGTCGTCCGCTGACAGCCGGAGCATGTCGACGAAGCCCGAGAAGGCCGTCAGCGTGAAGTTCGGCAGCAGCACGATGCCGAAGCGGATGCGTCGCGGTGCGGGTTCTGCGAGGGGGGAAGCGGGTACGTCGGGTGTCATCGCGGCCAATCTCTTCACGCCGGGCAGGCGGTCTCACTCAGTCTGTCGATACGGGTAACGCGGGTACGGCAGTCGGGCACGGCCGGGCGACGCGGATGCAGCCAGCGTCGCCGATCGGCTCCGGCGCGACTTGTGGTTTTCCGTCGCGAACCATCGCCAAAACGCACTTTCCGGCCCGCCGGCGCGGCGCTTGGCGGCGGTATCCCACGCCGATGCCGTTTTTGTTCTATCGGCCGATTTTACGCTTTGATGTACTGGTGCCCAACGTCACTTGATGTATGTCCCCATCCAGAGGAAGCCAGATGAACGTCAGCGCGTTCGACCTGTTCAAGATCGGCATCGGCCCGTCCAGTTCGCACACGGTCGGCCCGATGATCGCCGCGTGCCGCTTCGCGTCGCACGTGGAGGACGCGAACCTGCTCGGTTTCGTGCGCCGCGTGCGGGTCGAACTATACGGCTCGCTCGGCGCGACCGGCAAGGGCCACGGCACCGACAAGGCCGTGCTGCTCGGCCTCGAGGGCCACCTGCCCGACACGATCGATCCCGACCTGATCGAGCCGCGCCTGGCCGCGATCCGCGCGGAGAAATCGCTGTCGCTGCTCGGCAAGCAGACGGTGCGCTTCGACGAAAAGGAACACATCGGCTTCTATCGCAAGCTGATGAGCGGCACGAGCATCGTGCACCCGAACGGGATGCGCTTCCAGGCCTTCGACGAACACGGCCAGCTGCTCGTCGAGAAAGAGTATTACTCGGTCGGCGGCGGCTTCGTCGTGAACCGCGACGGCGATCGCGTGAACGGCGTGCGCGCGGCGGTCGAGGTGCCGTATCCGTTCCGCACCGGCGACGACCTGATGCGCCAGTGCCGCGAGCACGGGCTGTCGATCGCCGAGCTGATGATGCGCAACGAATGCGCGCTGCGCCCCGCCGACGAAGTGCGCGCCGGGCTGCTCGCGATCTGGCGCACGATGGCCGCCTGCGTCGAACGCGGCTGCAAGGTCGAGGGCGACCTGCCGGGCCCGATGCGCGTGAAGCGCCGCGCGGCCGAGCTGAATGCCCGCCTGCGCGCGCGTTCGGAAGAGTCGCTGCGCGACCCGCTGTCGATGCTCGACTGGGTCAACCTGTATGCGATGGCCGTCAACGAGGAGAACGCGGCGGGCGGCCGTGTCGTCACCGCGCCGACCAACGGCGCGGCCGGCGTGATTCCCGCGGTGCTGCACTACTACGTGAAGTTCGTGCCGGGCTCGAACGAAGCCGGCATCGTCGAATTCCTGATGACGGCCGCGGCGATCGGGATCATCTACAAGGAAACCGCGTCGATCTCCGGCGCGGAAGTCGGCTGCCAGGGCGAAGTGGGCGTCGCGTGCTCGATGGCGGCCGCGGCGCTGGCCGCGGTGATGGGCGGCACGCCCGACCAGGTCGAGAACGCGGCCGAGATCGGCATGGAGCACAACCTCGGGATGACCTGCGACCCCGTCGGCGGGCTCGTGCAGATCCCGTGCATCGAGCGCAACGCGATGGGCGCGATCAAGGCGCTGAACGCGTCGCGCATGGCGCTCAAGGGCAACGGCCAGCACTACGTTTCGCTCGACTCGGTCATCAAGACGATGCGCGAGACGGGCGCCGACATGAAGACGAAATACAAGGAAACGTCGCGCGGCGGTCTGGCCGTGAACGTCATCGAATGCTAACGAAGGACCACAACATGAGCCGCTACTCGATATTCAGCCTGTTCCGCAACGGTCTCTCGTATCACGAGAACTGGGAAAAGCAGTGGAAGAGCCCGGAGCCGAAGAAGGAATACGACGTCGTGATCGTCGGCGGCGGCGGCCACGGCCTCGCGACCGCCTACTACCTCGCGAAGGAACACGGCATCACGAACGTCGCGATCCTCGAGAAGGGCTGGATCGGAGGCGGCAACACCGCGCGCAACACGACGATCGTGCGCTCGAACTATCTGTGGGACGAATCGGCCGCGCTGTACGAGAAGGCGATGAAGCTGTGGGAAGGGCTGTCGCAGGACCTGAACTACAACGTGATGTTCAGCCAGCGCGGCGTGATGAACCTGGCCCACACGCTGCAGGACGTGCGTGACACCGAGCGTCGCGTGAATGCGAACCGCCTGAACGGTGTCGACGCCGAATTCCTGACGCCCGCGCAGATCAAGGAAATCGAGCCGACCATCAACCTGAACAGCCGCTATCCGGTGCTCGGCGCATCGATCCAGCGCCGCGCCGGTGTGGCGCGTCACGACGCGGTGGCCTGGGGTTTCGCGCGCGGCGCGGACCGCGCGGGTGTCGACATCATCCAGAACTGCCAGGTGACGGGCATTCGCCGCGAAGGCGGCGCGGTGGTCGGCGTCGATACGGTGAAGGGCTTCATCAAGGCGAAGAAGGTGGCGGTGGTCGCGGCCGGCAACACGACGACGCTCGCCGACATGGCCGGCGTGCGCCTGCCGATCGAAAGCCACCCGCTGCAGGCGCTGGTGTCCGAGCCGATCAAGCCGGTGGTGAACTCGGTGATCATGTCGAACGCGGTGCACGCGTACATCAGCCAGTCCGACAAGGGCGACCTCGTGATCGGCGCGGGTATCGACCAGTACACGGGCTTCGGCCAGCGCGGCAGCTTCCACATCATCGAAAGCACGCTGCAGGCGATCGTCGAGATGTTCCCGGTGTTCTCGCGCGTGCGGATGAACCGCCAGTGGGGCGGCATCGTCGACGTGTCGCCGGACGCGTGCCCGATCATCACCAAGACCGACGTGAAGGGCCTCTACTTCAACTGCGGCTGGGGCACCGGCGGCTTCAAGGCGACGCCCGGCTCGGGCTGGGTGTTCGCGCACACGATCGCGCGCGACGAACCGCATCCGCTGAACGCGCCGTTCGCGCTCGACCGCTTCTACACGGGCCACCTGATCGACGAGCACGGCGCAGCCGCCGTCGCGCACTGAACGAGGAGAAGAAAACATGTTGCTGATCGAATGTCCGTGGTGCGGGCCGCGCGCCGAATCCGAGTTCTCGTGCGGCGGTGAAGCCGACATCGTGCGCCCCGTCAACAACGAGAACATGACCGACCGTGAATGGGGCGAATACGTGTTCATGCGCGAGAACAAGCGCGGGCTGCACAAGGAGCAATGGCTGCACGCGCAGGGCTGCCGCCGCTGGTTCAAGGCCACGCGCGACACGGTGACCTACGATATCAAGGGCTACGAAAAGTTCGGTGGCGACGCTGCCGGCAACGCACACGAAGAGGGCACGAGCAAATGAGCCAGAAAGACCGCCTCGGCACCGGTGGCCGCATCAATCGCGCGATTCCGTTGACGTTCACGTTCAACGGCCGCACGTATCAGGGCTTCCAGGGCGACACGCTCGCGTCCGCGCTGCTCGCGAACGGCGTGCACTTCGTCGCGCGCAGCTTCAAGTACCACCGCCCGCGCGGGATCGTGACGGCCGACGTCGCGGAACCGAATGCGGTCGTGCAGCTCGAATCGGGCCCGTACACGGTGCCGAATGCGCGCGCGACCGAGATCGAGCTGTACCAGGGGCTCGTCGCGTCGAGCGTGAACGCCGAGCCGACGCTCGAGAACGACAAGTACGCGATCAACCAGAAGCTGTCGCGCTTCCTGCCGGCCGGCTTCTACTACAAGACCTTCATGTGGCCGCGCAACATGTGGCCGAAGTACGAAGAGAAGATCCGCGAAGCCGCCGGCCTCGGCAAGGCGCCGGAAGCGCTCGACGCCGATCGCTACGACAAGTGCTATGCGCACTGCGACGTGCTCGTCGTGGGCGGCGGCCCGTCGGGGCTCGCGGCCGCGCATGCGGCGGCCACGGCCGGCGCGCGCGTGATCCTCGTCGACGACCAGCGCGAACTCGGCGGCAGCCTGCTGTCGTGCCGGGCGGAAATCGACGCAAAGCCCGCGCTGCAGTGGGTCGAGAAGATCGAGGCCGAGCTGCGCAAGCTGCCCGACGTGACGATCCTGTCGCGCAGTACCGCGTTCGGCTACCAGGACCATAACCTCGTGACGGTCACGCAGCGCCTGACCGATCACCTGCCCGTGTCGATGCGCAAGGGCACGCGCGAGCTGCTGTGGAAAGTTCGCGCGAAGCGCGTGATTCTCGCGACCGGCGCGCACGAGCGTCCGATCGTGTTCGGCAACAACGACCTGCCGGGCGTGATGCTCGCCGGCGCGGTGTCCACCTACGTGCATCGCTTCGGCGTGCTGCCGGGCCGCAACGCGGTCGTGTTCACGAACAACGATCGTGCGTACCAGACCGCGCTCGACCTGAAGGCGTGCGGCGCGAAGGTGACGGTCGTCGATTCGCGCGCATCGTCGAACGGCGCGCTGCCGGCCGCGGCGAAGCGGCAGGGCGTGACGGTGTTGAGCGGCGCCGTCGTGACGGCCGCATCGGGCAAGTGGCGCGTATCGTCGGTCGACGTCGCGTCCAGCACGAACGGCCAGGTGGGCGGCAAGCTGCAGACGCTGCCGTGCGACCTCGTCGCGATGTCGGGCGGCTTCAGCCCCGTGCTGCACCTGTTCGCGCAGTCGGGCGGCAAGGCGTGCTGGAGCGACGAGAAGGCGTGCTTCCTGCCGGGCAAGCCCGTGCAGGCGGAAGCGAGCATCGGCGCGGCGGCCGGAGAATTCGGCCTGGCGCGCGCGCTGCGGCTCGCGGTCGATGCGGGCGTGGAAGCGGCGAAGGCCGCGGGCTTCACGGCCGAGCAGCGCCCGGTCGCGCCGCAGGTCGCGGAAACCGTCGAAGGTGCACTGCAGCCGCTGTGGCTCGTCGGCAGCCGCGAGGCCGCGGCGCGCGGGCCGAAGCAGTTCGTCGATTTCCAGAACGACGTGTCGGCCGCCGACATCCTGCTTGCCGCGCGCGAAGGCTTCGAGTCGGTCGAGCACGTGAAGCGCTATACGGCGATGGGCTTCGGCACCGACCAGGGCAAGCTCGGCAACATCAACGGGATGGCGATCCTCGCGGGGGCGCTGGGCAAGTCGATTCCGGAAACGGGCACGACCACGTTCCGCCCGAACTACACGCCCGTTTCGTTCGGTACGTTCGCGGGCCGCGAGCTCGGCGATTTCCTCGACCCGATCCGCAAGACCTGCGTGCACGAGTGGCACGTCGAGCACGGCGCGCTGTTCGAGGACGTCGGCAACTGGAAGCGGCCGTGGTACTTCCCGAAGAACGGCGAGGATCTCCATGCGGCCGTGAAGCGCGAATGCCTGGCGGTGCGCAACAGCGTCGGCATTCTCGACGCATCGACGCTCGGCAAGATCGACATCCAGGGCCCGGATGCCGTGAAGCTGCTGAACTGGATGTACACGAACCCGTGGAACAAGCTCGAGGTCGGCAAGTGCCGCTACGGGCTGATGCTCGACGAAAACGGGATGGTGTTCGACGACGGCGTGACGGTGCGCCTCGCCGACCAGCATTTCATGATGACGACCACGACGGGCGGCGCGGCGCGCGTGCTCACGTGGCTCGAACGCTGGCTGCAGACCGAATGGCCCGACATGAAGGTGCGGCTGTCGTCCGTCACCGATCACTGGGCGACGTTCGCGGTGGTCGGCCCGAAGAGCCGCAAGGTCGTGCAGAAGGTGTGCCAGGACATCGACTTCGGCAACGAGGCGTTCCCGTTCATGAGCTACCGGAACGGCACCGTTGCCGGCGCGAAGGCGCGCGTGATGCGGATCAGCTTCTCGGGCGAGCTGGCCTATGAAGTGAACGTGCCGGCGAATGCGGGCCGCGCGGTGTGGGAAGCGCTGATGGCCGCCGGTGCCGAGTTCGACATCACGCCGTACGGCACCGAAACGATGCACGTGCTGCGTGCGGAGAAGGGCTACATCATCGTCGGCCAGGACACCGACGGCTCGGTCACGCCGTACGACCTCGGGATGGGCGGGCTGGTCGCGAAGTCGAAGGACTTCCTCGGCAAGCGTTCGCTCGCGCGCTCGGACACCGCGAAGGAGGGCCGCAAGCAGTTCGTCGGCCTGCTGACCGAGGACGAACAGTTCGTGCTGCCGGAAGGCGCGCAGATCGTCGCGAAGGACACGCAGGTGTCGGCGGTCGATCCGACGCCGATGATCGGCCACGTGACGTCGAGCTACTACAGCCCCATCCTGAAGCGCTCGATCGCGCTCGCGGTGGTGAAGGGCGGCCTGAACAAGATGGGCGAGAGCGTCGTGATTCCGCTGGCCAACGGCAAGCGCATCACCGCGAAGATCTCGAGCCCGGTTTTCTACGATACCGAAGGGGTGCGCCAGCATGTGGAATGAAACCAGAAACCAGACGCAGGTGGCGGGCGCGGGCGGCGTGACGCTTGAATCGCCGTTCGTCGGCGCGGCCGACGTGCTGAAGCCGCACCAGGCGCGTGCATCGAAGAAATTCACGCTGCGCGAGCGGCCGTTCCTCGATCTCGTGAACGTGCGCGGCGAGTTGAGCGATCCGGCGTTCGTCGCCGCGTTCGAGCGCGTGGTCGGCTGCCGGCCGCCGGCGGCGCCGAACACCGTTGCCCGCGGCGCCGAGTACGACGTGCTGTGGCTCGGCCCCGACGAGTGGCTCGTGCGCTCGCACGGGCCCGTGCAGGCGGGCGTGCTGGAGGCGCGGCTCGCGGAGGCCGTGCAGGGTTCGTATGCGGCGGCCGTCGACGTCGGCAGCGGTTATACCGTCGTCGAGATCAGCGGCGAACGTGTGCGCGACGTGCTCGCACGCGGCTGCCCGCTCGATCTCCACCCGCGCGTGTTCAAGCCTGGCCAGTGCGCGCAGTCGCACTACTTCAAGACGTCGATCGTGCTGGTCCCGACCGGCGACGATGCGTTCGAGATCGTCCTGCGCCGCAGCTTCGCCGACTATTTCGTGCGGATCATGCTCGACGCTGCCGCGCCGCTCGCATCATGAAGCCGTTCGACGAACCGTTCGTGGCGATCGACGCGCCGCGCCTGCGCGGGCACGGCTGGAGCGTGTTCGTCGACGAACTGAAGGTGCCCGCGCGGATCGGCATTCATGCGCACGAGCATGAAGCGCCGCAGCCGATCGTGATCGATGCCCGGCTCGGCTATCGCTGCGAGCCGAGCGAGCAGGGCGAGTGGATCGATTACGACGGTTATTGCGCGCGACTTGCCGCGTTCCTGTCGCACAAGCCGCATACGCGGCTGCTGGAGACGCTCGTCGCCGACATCGCGGTGCTGTCGTTCCGCGAATGGCCGGCGCTGGAGTCGCTGACGCTGTCGGTGTACAAGCCGAAGATCCGGCCGGGTACGAAGCGCGTCGGCGTGTCGCTCGACTGGACGCGCGGGGATTACTTGCGGTGGACGGGGGCGGCGGGGCAGCTTTGAAGGGGGCGGGGCGGAGAGGCAATCCGCCCACGCGATTGCTCATTGTTCCTGGAATATCGGAACAATGGCCCGCTGGTGGTTGCCGCTCGTCTTTATTCCTGAAATATCGGAACAATGAGACGTTCCCCCCGTCACTTGTCACGCGAGCGCTTTTGGGCAACCCGCTGCGGACCCGCTCCAGCAGCTTGCGGTGGCCTTCCCGGTCAATGCATCGTGATGCCGCCCTCTACGAGCCATGCCTGCGACAGTCTCATCAGGATCGCTCCGTTCAACGTGACAGGTGGCGAGCAATGAGACGTTCGGCCTTTGACGGATATCGCGCGGTTCACCGGCGATAGCTGCGAAACAGTTCAGGCGTGTCGCAGCTATCGCCCCGTGTAATCGCGTCAAGCCGCAGCCGCCCCGTCCAACGCCGGATAATCCACATACCCGCGCGCATCGCCGCCGAAGAACGTGTCGCGCTGCGCGTCGTTCATCGGTGCGCCCGTCTTCAGCCGCGTGACGAAATCCGGATTTGCGAGCACCATCTGGCCGTACGCTTCGAGATCGGCAAGACCCGTCGCGACATCCGTGCCGATCGCGTCGCGCGTGCGGCCCGGCCGGTTCACGATCAGCGTGCCGTTCCAGCGTGCGCGCAGGTCCGCGAGCAGCGGCTCGTTGCCCTGGTGCATCACGTGCAGGTACGCGAGGCCGAGCCGGTCGAGCTGCGTCGCCAGGTAGCGATACAGGTCCGGCCCTTCCACGCCTTCGTCGATGCCCCACAACGTGGTGCCCGGCGACAGGCGAATCGCGGTGCGGTCCGCGCCGATCTCGTCGGCGATCGCCTCGGCAACCTCGATCGCGAAGCGCGCACGATTTTCGATTGAACCGCCATAGGCGTCGCTGCGCGTGTTCGCGTTCGGCGCGAAGAACTGCTGGACCAGATACCCGTTTGCGCCGTGGATCTCGACGCCGTCGGCGCCGGCCTCGATCGCGCGGCGCGCGGCGAAGCGGAAGTCGTTCACGGTGCCGCGCACGTCGTCCGCCGTCAGCGCGCGCGGCGCGGGAATCTCCTGCATCCCTTTCATCGTGAACATCGGCACGCCCGGCGCGATCGCGGAAGGCGCGACGCCCTGGCGATGATGCGGCGTATTGTCGGGATGCGACATGCGCCCCACGTGCATCAGCTGGATGAACAGGCGGGCGCCGCGCGCATGCACGCGCTCGCTGACCGCCTTCCAGCCGGCGACGTGTGCATCGGTGTAGATGCCGGGCGTCGTCAGGTAACCCTGGCCGTCGTCCGACGGCTGCGTGCCTTCGCTGACGATCAGGCCGAGATCCGCGCGCTGCGCGTAGTACTCGGCGGCCAGTGCGCCGGGCGTGCCGTCGAACGCGGCGCGGCTGCGCGTCATCGGTGCCATGACCAGGCGGTTCTGCAGCGTGTAGCGGCCGACACGGGCCGGGGTGAACAATGCGTCCATGATGCGTGCTCCTCGAGGGTCGGGTAACGGCACCGGGGCGGTGCCGTCTCGGGCGCGGGCCGCGCACCGTGCGCGCCTCGCCGCCATGGACACATCATCCATTGCTTCTTTTTCGAGATAAATATGGTAGTTTGGATAACATTGATCCATTGATGGAGCAGTGGGCGTGGAACTGCTGAACGACATGGCGCTGTTCGTGGAGGTCGTGAAGGCGAAGGGCTTTCGCAGCGCGGCCGACGCGCTGGGGATGCCGAATTCGACGCTGTCGCGGCGCATCGGCGCGCTCGAAAAGGCGATCGGCTTGCGGCTGCTGCATCGCACGACGCGCCGGATCGAGCTCACGGAAGCCGGGCAACTGTATTTCGAGCGCTGCAAACGCATCGTCGACGAAGCGCGGCTCGCGCACGAGCAGCTCGGCGAGTTGCTGGCCGAACCGTCGGGCGTGCTGCGCGCGTCGTTTCCGGTCGATTTCGCGGTGGTCTACCTGGCGCCGCTGATCGTCGAATTCGCGAACCGCTATCCGAAGCTCACGTTCGATTTCGAACTGACGTCGCGGCGTGTCGACCTGGTGAGCGAACCGTTCGACGTCGCGATCCGCATCGGCGAATCGGCCGATTCGCAACTCGTCGCGCGGCGGCTCGCGACGTTCCGCAATCACCTGTATGCGTCGCCGCGCTATCTCGAGCGCGCGGGCGAGCCGCGCGAACCGGACGACCTGCGGCGGCATCAGTGCCTGAGCGTGCAGCGCGTCGATGCGTGGACGCTGCACGACGCCGCGCGGGAGATCGAGGTGCCGGTGGGCGGGCGTTTCATCGTGAACAGTGTCGGCATGGTCCGGCAACTCGCCGTGCACGAGGCGGGCATCATCCAGATGCCGGCGGAAGTCGTGGCCGACGACGTGGCCGCGGGCCGGTTGCGTCGCGTGCTGCCCGATTGGGAGGGAGCGCCCGTTCCGGTCTACGCGATGACGGAAACGCGCTTGCTGCCGGCGAAGACGCAGGTCTTCATCGAGTATCTGCGCGCGCATTTCGCGCAGGCGTGACGGGCGGCTGCGCGGACGATCGTCCGCCGTTCACTGCTGCGCCGGCTGCGGCGCGTCGCCCTGCGCTTCCCATTTCTTCAGGATGCGCACGCGCGCCTGGCTGAAGTCGACCCAGCAGTTCAGCCACGCGTCGTCCGGAATCATCTGCTGCGGATTGGCGGTTTTGACGTAGTCGCAGGTGTCGCTCGCGAAGCCGTGCCAGCTTGCCTGCGATTTCGCGAGCTGTTTCGCCGCATCGGGGTTGCGTTGCCGGGTCTTGCGTTCGAGCGACCGGTACGCGCGTTCCACTTCCTGGTTGTTGTTGTCGACGATGCATCGGCGTACCGCATCCATCGTCGGCCCCTGCCGTTCGCAATCGACCGCGGCGAACGCGGACGCTGCGCCGCTCGCGAGCGCGGCGACGGCGAGAAGGCGGGTGGCGTACCGGATCGTGTCGCGCATGCGCGGAGAGGGAGTCGTGGGGCGGGACGTGTGCGACGTACTGGCTTATTGCGCGTTGCGCGCCGACGTCGACGTCGACGTCGATTCGCTCACCGGCACCATCCGCGCCTTCGTTTCGTTCGCGGCTTTCGCGTCGTCGTCGGGTTCGAGCACGAACCGGAACGAATCGACCCGCTGCATGACCTTTGCCGCATACGCGCTGGATCCGCCGCTGTAGCTCTTCAGCCCGGCCTGCACGTTGCCGCCGGCCGCTTTCACGTAGCTGGAGAGAATCCGGGAGCCGGCCTCGACGTTCGCATTCGGTTCGGTCAGGTCCTTCACGTTACGCAGCATGCCGCGGTGTGCGGACGGCACGACCTGCATCAGTCCGGTCGCGCCGTGCTGGCCGCGCGCCTTTTCCTGGAAGCGCGATTCGATCGAGATGATGGCGTAAACGAGTGCGGGAGGCAGCGAATATTTCGTCGCAGTGACGCTCACGATATCGGCGAGCTTGGCGGCCCGCTCCTTCGCGACACCGAATTTCTTCGTCAGGTAGGACGTGATGCGGCGGTTTGCTTCGTTCGGCTGATCGTCGGCGTTCGCGAGCGGCGCGGAGGCGACAGCCGGCGCCGATGCCAGCACGTCGGGCGCAGAGGCAGGCACTGCGGGCGTTTGCTGGGCCGATACCTGTTGCGCAATGCCGAGCGAGAGCACGATCAGCCAGAAAAACCGTCGTCGCATGGTCGAGTGCGGGGAAATGGGAGGCGCATAGTATATCGGCCAATCGGGCAAGACGGTCGAGTGCCGGCTCGAATGAAAGCGATGTGTAGGCTTGTGACGTTCGCAACGATCGACGCGGCGATCGTTGCGTGGACACGCATCGGAGTCCGGATGACCGCTAGTTGATGATCTCGCCGATGCCGGTTTCGATGCGGATTCTCAGTTGCTGAATGAACGCCGGATCGTACGGTTCCCAGTGATCGAGTTCGCCAACGATCTTCAAGGGCGATGTGCTTCGATACGAGCGCGTCGGATTGCCCGGGAATTTCTTGTCCGTGACGTTCGGGTCGTTTTCGAAGGCCCCGGTGGGCTCGACGATATAGACCCGCGGCTTGCCGTCGCCTTTGGCCATTTCCGCGGCAAGGCCGGCACCCTTGGGCAGGGCCGTGAAATAAACGTGATTCATCACGACGTCATCCCGGTAATTCGATCTGAAGCCCGCCGTCAGCAAGTCGCCGATCCGCAAATCCGCTTTCGTGCCATGAAAAAACGGGCCGGTGTCCAGGACAGCCATGGCTTCTCCCTTGGAAAATGTCGCGATGACTTCTAGGCGCGCCGCGCGCTCGCCACTCGCGCAATCGACCCGATCGCATCGCTGACGAGCACCGCGAGCAGCCCGACGATCACGCCGCCCTGCAGCACGAACGCGGTATTCGACGTCTGCAGGCCCGCGATGATCACGTCGCCGAGGCCGCGCGCGGCGACCGTCGAGCCGATCGTCGCGGTGCCGAGATTGATCACGACCGCGAGCCGGATGCCGTTGACGATCACCGGGAACGCGAGCGGCAGCTCGACCGATACCAGTTGCTGCCAGCCGCTCATCCCCATCCCGCGCGCGGCGTCGACGACATCGCGCGGCACGTCCTCGAGCCCCGCGATCGTGCTTTCGAAAACCGGCAGCAGGCCATACAGCACGAGCGCGATCAGTACGGGTTTCAGCCCGAAGCCGACGGCCGGCACCGCGAGCGCGAGCACCGCGACCGGCGGGAAGGTCTGGCCGATGTCGACGACGCTGCGCGCGACCGGCAGGAAATCCGCGCCGGCCGGCCGCGTGACGAAGATCCCGGCCGCCACCGCGACGATCGTGCCGATCAGGCTCGACAGCGCGACCGTGCCGAGATGCGCGAGCGTCAGGTCGAGCAGGCTCGCGCGATCGTAGATGACGGGCGCGCCGTTGTCCGCGAACGGTGCGAAAAGGCCCTGCAGCCACATCGGCCGCACCAGCAGCACAAGCAGCAGCGCGAGCGCGGCGGCGCGCGCCGTGAACGCGGCAACGTGGCGGGGCAGGGGCGAACGCAAGGGCCGTGTGCGTTGCGTGGCATCCGGCATCGTCATGCGGGCTGCCTCGCGTGCGCGCGGATCGCGTCGAGCGTGATGCGGCGCGCGCCGCGCGCGTTGCGTGCATCGCCGTCGGCGACGGGCAATGCATCGACACCGCGCCACAGCAGTTCCGACACCGCATCGCGCAGCGTGCGCGTCGCGTCGATCGGCTCGCCCTCCGCGTGGCCGGGTTCGGCCACTGCGTCGATCGGCGTCAGCGCGAGCAGGCGCAGCGGCCGGTCGACGCCCGCGACGAGCTGCTCGACGACACCGGCCGCCGGCTTGCCGAGAATCTCGGCAGGCGGCGCGACCTGCAGCAGCCGGCCGCCGTCCATCACCGCGATCGTGTCGCCGAGCTTCAGCGCTTCCTCGATATCGTGCGTGACGATCACGACCGTGATGCCGAGGCGGCGCTGCAACGCGAACAGGTCGTCCTGCGCCTTGCCGCGGATGATCGGATCGAGCGCGCCGAACGGCTCGTCCATCAGCAGCATCGCGGGCTCGGCCGCGAGCGCGCGCGCGACGCCGACACGCTGCTGCTGGCCGCCCGACAGTTCGTGCGGCAGCTTGTCCGCGAACTCGGCCGGCGCGAGATGGAACAGGTCGAGCAGCTCGTTCACGCGCGCGTCGATGCGCGCGGCCGGCCAGCCGAGCAGGCGCGGCACGGTCGCGATGTTGCGCGCGACGCTCCAGTGCGGAAACAGTCCGTGCCCCTGGATCGCGTAGCCGATGCCGCGCCGAAGCTGTTCGGGCGCGACGGTCGCCGTATCGACGCCGTCGATGCGGATCGTGCCGCTGGTGGGGGCGATCAGCCGGTTGATCATGCGCAGCAGCGTCGACTTGCCGCTGCCTGACGCACCGACGAGCGCGGTGATCGTGCCGCGCTGCATCGTCAGCGAGACGTCGTCGACGGCGACGACATCGCCGAAGCGTTTGCCTGCACGTTCGATCTCGATCATCCTGTACGCCCCTTCGCGAGCGTGGTCGCGGCTTCGAATATGACGGCGGCCATCAGCGCGAGCGCGATCGTCGGGATCGCGCCGAGCAGCACGAGATCGGCGGCCGATTGCCCGATCCCCTGGAAGATGAAGGTGCCGAAGCCGCCGCCGCCGATCAGCGCGGCGACCGCGGTCAGCCCGATGTTCTGCACGAGCACGATGCGCACGCCGCTCAGGATCACCGGCAGCGCGAGCACGAGGTCGACATGCAGCAGCCGCTGCGCGCGCGTCATGCCCATCGCGCGCGCTGCTTCGGTCACGTGCGGCGGCACTTGTCCGAGCCCGACCACGACGCTCGACGCGATCGGCAGCAGCGAATACAGGAACAGCGCGAGCACAGCCGGCGCGACACCGATGCCGCGGATGCCGAGCGCGGCCGCGAGCGGCACGTGTGCGGCCAGCAGCCCGAGCGGGGCCATCATCAGCCCGTACATCGCGATGCTGGGGATCGTCTGCACGACATTGAGCACGGGCATCGCGACGGTCCGCACCGCCGCGATGCGCGCGCAGGCGATGCCGAGCGGCACGCCCGCGACGAGCGCGGCGGCCACCGAGCCACCCGCGAGCGACACGTGACGGATCGCTTCGCGCCAGAAATCGTCGCTGCGCACCGCATATTCGCGCATCACTGAGAGGCCGTCCCACCAGCCGCTCGCGAGCGGCACCGAGATCGCCGCGATCGCGACGACGAGCGCGGCGAGGCGCCGCCACGGGCCGAACGCGAGCCGTGCGAGCGCGTCCGCGACGAGCACGGCCCACGCGAACAGCAGCAGCCAGACGCCCGCGTCGGGCGACACGCGCGCGAGCATGTCGTCGGCGGCGACGACGTGCGTCGCGGCCGCGCCGAGCGCGTACGCGAGCGTCGCGAGCCATGCGCAGCCGGCCGCGAGCCGCCACGCGGGGCGGCTCGCCTTCATCGCCCACAGCGCGCCGACGATCCACAGCGCGGCCAGCGCCGCGCCCTGCATCGCCGGCAGCGCGGCGAACACCGACAGCCCCGTGCCGGCCGCGATCCGGTTCGGCCGCAGCACGACGAACGGCAGGCCGAGCACCGCGACGATCGTGAGGATTCCGATCAGGATGCCGACCTTGTCGGGGATCACGCGCCGCGCGGACGCCGCCGCGCGTTCGGTCATTTCACGAAGCCCTTCGCTTTCAGGTAGCTTTTCGCGACGCCGGCCGCCGGCTCGCCGTTGATCTGGATGCGCGCGTTCAGCGACTGCAGCGTCTTCAGGTCGAGGCTCGCGAACACCGGTTTCAGGTAATCGGCGATCTGCGGGTGCGCTTTCAGCACGGCTTCGCGGATCACGGGCGCAGGCGCGTAGACGGGCTGCACGTGCTTGTCGTCGTCGAGCACCGCGAGGCCGCTCGACGCGATGCCGCCGTCGGTGCCGTACACCATCGCCGCGTTCACGCCGTCGGTCTGGTTCGCGGCGGCCTTGATCGTCGCGGCCGTGTCGCCGCCCGACAGCACGACGAGCTGCTCGGGCTTCAGCTTGAAGCCGTACGCTTTCTCGAACGACGGCAGCGCCGACGCGCTGTTCACGAATTCGGCCGACGCGGCGAGCTTCACCTTGCCGCCGCCCGCGACCCACTTGCCGAAATCGGAGAACGTCTTCAGGTGCTGCGACTGCGCGACGGGGGCGAGCAACGCGACGCCCCACGTGTTGTTCGCGGGCGCCGGGGCGAGCCACACCAGATGGTTCGCCGCGTAGTCGAGCTTCTTCGCGGCGTCGTAACCCTGGCTCGCGTTCTTCCACAGAGGATCGTCGGCCTTGTTGAAGAAGAAGGCGGCGTTGCCCGTGTATTCGGGGTAGATGTCGATCTCGCCGCTCGTGAGCGCCTTGCGCACGATCGGCGTGGTGCCGAGCGCGATCTTTTCGGTGACGGGGATGCCGTGCGCCTTCAGCACTTGCGAAATCAGGTTGCCGAGCAGGTTGCCTTCGGTGTCGATCTTCGACGACACCACGACGGGTGCGTCGGCGTGCGCGCCGGGTGCGACGAGGGCGGCGGCGAACGCGAGGCCCAGAATCCGGGCGGGCAGGGCGAGCTTCATGAGCCAATCTCCAGGACGGGGGCGTAGGCCGCACGTTACTTGACTGGGCGGGCTTTGGCAAACCGCGTGCGGCGGCGTGTCCACAGCCCGCGTGGGGATAACCCGCATCAATCGCGCGGGCTTGTTACACTCGATTTCGTCTCCGCCTGCCGACAATTGCTGACATGAAACCCGAGCTGCTGGTCCTCATCGCATTGCGCGGCGACGCGCACCGCGAGATCGCCGCGTCGTTCGACGTGCGCCATGCCCCGACTGCCGAAGAACGCGAACGCGCGATCGCCGAACACGGCGGCACGATACGCGCGGTGCTGACCAACGGCAGCACGGGGCTCACCGGCGCCGAGATCGACCGGCTTCCGCAACTCACGTTCGTCAGCGCGCTCGGCGCGGGCTACGAGCATATCGACGTCGCGCATGCGAAGGCGCGCGGCGTCACGGTCGTGACGGGCGCCGGCACCAACGACGATTGCGTGGCCGACCACGCGTTCGCGCTGCTGCTCGCGGCGGTGCGCAACGTGGTGCCGCTCGATGCGAAAACCCGTGCCGGCGTGTGGCGCGACGGGCTGCCGATGCCGCCGAACGTGTCGGGCAGGAAGCTCGGCATCGTCGGGCTCGGCAAGATCGGCGAGAAGTGCGCGCGTCGCGCAGCCGGCTTCGACATCGAGATCGGTTATCACAACCGGTCGGAGAAGAACGTTCCCTATCGCTATTTCGACCGCGTCGACACGCTCGCGCAGTGGGCCGATTTCCTGATCGTCGCGACGCCGGGCGGCGCGGGCACGCGGCACCTGATCGACCGCACCGTGCTCGATGCGCTCGGGCCGGGCGGTTTTCTCGTCAACGTATCGCGCGGCAGCGTTGTCGATACCGCTGCTTTGGCAGACGCGTTGCGCGAAGGGCGCATCGCGGGCGCGGGGCTCGACGTGTACGAAGGGGAACCGGAGCCGCCGCGCGCGCTGACGGATCTCGACAGCGTCGTGCTGACGCCGCACATGGGCGGCTGGTCGCCGGAGGCGCTCGATCGCTCGGTGCAGCAGTTTCTCGACAACGCGAAGCGGCATTTCGCGGGGCAGCCGGTGTTGACGCCGGTGTGATGGCCGCAAGGCGGGCGCGGGTCAGCCCGCCTGTCTGCAGAATTCCCAATAGAAATCCGGCAGGTTCGCCGGCTTGCCGCCATCGAGGTCGATCCAGCCGAACTGGTCGTGCTCGTCGCTCAGGACGATTTCGTGCCGATCGACCCGGCACTCGAAGCACACGATGAGCACGCGCTTGCCCGGCACGACCTCGCACGAGCGGATCGCCGAGGCGACGATTCCGCATTCCTCCCGCACTTCGCGCGCGACGGTTTCCTCGAGCGATTCGCCGGCTTCGGGCCAGCCGCCCGGCAACTCCCATTCGTCGCGTGGATTGCGCAGGAACAGAACCGAGCGTCCGTCGCGGACGATGGCTTTCGCGCTGAGGGGGATCATGAGGCGGCACCGTTGGCGTTCGACTTTCGCAGCGTAGCGCAGGTGTGCCGTTCCTGCAGCGATCCCCCGCCTGCGCGACGAGCGCGCAGACGGGGGAGGCGGCGCCGTTGCGCCGGACGCCGGCGTGCGGTTACACGCCTGCCGACGACGAAGCCAGCGGCACCGTCACCGACGTCCCGGCCGGATCGAGCGTGAGGCCCGTGCCCGGCGTCGGCCGCAGCGTTGCCTCGTTGTCGCTGGACAGGACGACGAGCCCCAGCCGGTGGCCGGCTTCCAGCTTGTAGTCACGCGGCATGAACGTCAGCTTCAGGTCGTACGGCATCCCGGGCAGCACGGGCTCCGAGCGCCATTCGGACCACCGGTTGCGCGGATCGGTCCATGCGCGCGTGACGATCGTGGCCGTACCGTCCGGCGCGCGATCGACCAGCAGGGCCGTCACGTTGGCCACCGCCGTGAAGGTCAGCCTGACGCGTGCGGTCGCGGCACCGGACAGGCGTGTCGCGGCCGTGAGCGGCGCGGTTTCGAAACGGCTGCGATTCTCGCCGGTCGGTGCGTTCGCCAGCGTGAGCGCGGTGATGCGCGCGTCGTCCGTGAAGCGCGCGAGCGGGCCGCCGGTCGGCAGCCGCAGCAGCGAGCCGGTGCCTGCGCCGTCGCCGCCGGCAAAGTACGTGACCGGCGTGGCGTGGCGTGCGGCCCAGTCCGCTTCCTTCAGCAGCGTGCCGTCTGCCTGCTCGATCACCGCGCGCGGATCGCGTTCGACGCCGTTGTCATAACCGATCAGGTAACGCGTAAACCAGCGGTTCACCTCCGCGGTCCATGCGTCGGCCATCGCCGGCACGCGGGTCGGGTCGGTGTGCTTCAGGCGGTGCAGCCACAGCTGCGTCGGCACGCCCTGGCGCCGCATCGCGAGATACCACAACGTCGACTGGTCGACGCGCACGTTGTCGTCGGTCAACCCTTGCGCAACGAGCGCCGGCGCGACCGCGAAGCCGGTCGGGATGTCGCGCGCGGCCCAGAACGGCGAATAGTCGCCGGTCTTGCGGTCTTCCTGCTGCAACGCTTCGTCGATCAGGTGCGTGCAACGCTCCGGATGCGCGTTCGTCAGCAGCGCCTTGATGTACACGTCGACGTCTTCGCCCTGATAGCCTTCCGGCGCACGCACGAGCCCGCCCGAGCGGTAGTAGCCGTACATGTTCGTCAACCCGGCGACCGGCACGATCGCATCGAGCCCGCGCGTGCGCAGGCTCGCGACCATCTTCGGCAGCGTGCCGTCGTACGACACGCCGTACATGCCGACGTGGCCCGTCGACCAGTTCGCGACGACCGTCTTGCCGTTCGCGTCCTTCGCGGTCGCGTCGCGGCCGAGCCAGCGGATCACCGATGCCATCGCGACCGATTCGTCGCGCGTGAGGATCGTCGGGCAACCGTCCGAGCCGGCGGTGCCGAGCGAATCCGCGTAGACGATCGTGAAGCCGCGCGGAATGAAGTAGCCCTCGATCCACGAGCGCCCGGCGGCGGCGGCCTCCACCTGCTGCAGCATCCGCACCTGCGGCGCGGCGGCCATGATGCGCGCGGACGTCGAGGCGGCCGCGGCCGCCTGCGCATTGGCGGCGGGGTGCGGCGTGCCGTCGAGTTCGACGTCGACGTTGTGGTCGGGGCTGTCGGCGAGGCCCGCGTAGTACGGGCTCGCGAGCACGATGACGGGCGTGCGCGCGCCGTTCGCGGTTTCGGTCGGGCGCACGATGCGCACGTGGATGCGGTCGCGCGTGCCGTCGCCGTCGGAATCGACCGACGTGTCGACCCACGCGTTCTCCTCGATCGTGCCGCCCGACAGCGACGGCTGCACCTGGCCGTTCGCGATCACGGGGCGGTAGCGGCCGCCGCTGGCCGGATTGGCGTACGGGACGCCGGACGGCGAGATGCGTGATGCGAGCGACTGCTTGTCGGCCGCCGATGCGGCGGCTCCCTCCTGTTGGCCCTGCGCGAGCGCCGAGACGCCCGCCACGCTGCCGTCGTCGTCGCCGCCGCACGCGGCGAGCGTCGTGGCCGCAACGAGCGCGGGAAGCCACGCGCGACGCAATCCGGTTCGATGAATGTCCATTGTCGACCTCTTGTTGTGATTGTCCGGAACCGGCCGGCCCGCGATATGCCCCCCGCGGCCCGGCCGGGTGCTGCATCGGATGAAACGGAACTGCACCTTCGAAAGCGCCGGGCGCGATGCCCGGGTGTCACGGCCGGCGTCGACGCGCGTCACGCGTCGCGCAACCCGGCGGGTGTCGGGGCGACTGCATTGCCCCGACCGGAAAGCGTCAGCACGGCCGCCGGTTCATGGCGCGCGGTCGGCCCGGGGCCGGCGGCGCGAAGTGAATGGAGGAGTGCGAATCAAATGCGGGCATGCCCGATCTTCCTTCAGGTTTCGGATGAAACGGAACGGCACGATGCGATGAGGCGGGGATGGTGCGAACGGCGGTGCTGCAACGGCAGGAAAGCGCGACGCGAGTCGGCGAGGCGAGCCGGATTGCTTTCCGGAAGCTTGCGCAAACTTATCTCAGTGAAATCCCGGTGTCAAACTTTTTTAGTCTCAGTCAAACAAAGTATTGGCGCGTGCTTCGCGATCGATGTGCGATCGGTCTAAATTTCCGCGAAATTTGTCCGTAAACGGTAAAAAACGGATTGAAAGGAGAGAGAGGGCATGACGATTTCAGTCACGGCAGCGAGCGGCCTTACGCTCGCGCAGATGGTGCAGGAAGCCGCGCTCGACGGGCGTCGACAGGCGGACACGGCGGCCGGGAAACCGCAGGACACGCCGCTCGAGATCCGGGCGCTGGACCCGGAAGCGATGCAGGCGGCGCGCACGAAGCAGTTGACGATCCTGGGCGACTTGTCGACGAAGCTGCGCGACGTCACCAGCGAGCTCGCGACGAGCCTGCAGGAGATCATCGCGAAGCGCCCGGACCTGGCCGACGCGAAGTTCGACTTCATGACCGACAACGGCCGGATCAAGGTCGTGTCGAAGACGATGACGGAGAGCGATCGCGCGTGGGTGGAGTCGACGCTGAACGCGAACGCGGGCCTCGTGTTCGCGACGCGCGAGTTTCACCAGCAGGCCGTCGACTTCGCCGAGCAGGGCGCCGCCGCGGTGGGCGACACGTTCTCCGACGACGATCGCAAGGTGGCGAGCCAGCGCGCCGACGCGGACTTCCTCTTCATGAAGGAGATGAATGCGTCCGTCGCGCGCAACCGGAAATTCGAGGAGGTCGGCGGGCATTTCACCACGCAGGACGGCGCGCGGCTGAACTTCGACGAGTCGGCCGGCAGCGCGCGCGGCACGCTCGCGCTGCTGGATACCGATCGTCAGTTGTCGTCGGGCGCGGCGATCTTCGTCAGCGACGTGTCGGGGCAGAAGACGTACGGCAGGCGTGCGGGCCTGATCGACGTCGGCTTCGGGAACGCGTTCGAGGACATCCTGAACGGCACCCATAGCGTCGGTTTTCACGAGACGGCATGACGGCGCACCACGCCGCGCCGAAGCGCCGCGCGCCTATTCGTCGCGCAGTGCTTCGGCCGGCCGTACCCGCGCGGCGCGCCAGCTCGGGTAGAGCGTCGCGACGCACGACATCAGGAACGCGGCCGCGGCGATCTCGATCACGTCGATCGCCGCGAGCTTCGACGGCAGCGAACTGAGGAAATACACGGACGGCGTCAGGAAGTGGATGCCGAGCAACTGCTCGACCGCCGGCAGCACCCACGGGATGCTCACCGCGATCGCGCAGCCGAGCGCGACGCCCGCCAGCGTGCCGGTGAGGCCGATCGTCATCCCCTGGATCGCGAAGATCTTCATGATCGACCCCGGCGGCGCGCCGAGCGTGCGCAGGATCGCGATGTCGCCCTGCTTCTGCGTGACGGTCATCACGAGCGACGACACGAGGTTGAACGCGGCGACCGCGACGATCAGCATCAGGATCAGCGACAGCATGCGCTTTTGCAGCCGCTCGGCCTCGAACCACGTGCGGTTCTGCCGCGTCCAGTCGCGGATGTAGAGATCGCCCGACAGCGAGCGCGACAGTTCCAGCGCGACGTCCGGCGCGCGTTGCAGATCGTCGAGGCGCAGCCGGATGCCGGTCGGCGCGCGCACGTTGAACAGCGTCTGCGCGTCGCGGATATGGATGTATGCGAGCGCGCTGTCGTACTGGTAGTGGCCCGACTCGAACGTGCCGACCACGTTGAACTGCCGGAACTGCGGCAGCGCGTCGCCGATGCGCGCGGTGTTGCCGGGCGCGAAGAACGTGATGCGGTCGCCGATCTTCACGTGCAGCGCGTCGGCCAGCGCCGAGCCGAGCACGATGCCCATCCCGCCCGGCACGAGCGCGTCGAGCCGCCCCGTCTTCGGCTTGCGCGCGATCTCGGACACGCGCGGCTCGAGCACGGGGTCGATGCCGCGCAGCGCGACGCCCGTCACGCTGCCCGCGTTCGTCAGCAGCGCCTGCGCGTCGACGTAAGGCGCGACGGCGCGCACCGCCGGATTCCGCAGCGATTCGTGCGCGGTGAGCCGCCAGTCGGGCATCGCGCCGGTGGGCGAGAAGATTTCCACGTGCGCGAGCACCGACAGCATCCGGTCGCGCACTTCGGTCCGGAAACCGTTCATCACCGACAGCACGACGATCAGTGCCGCGACGCCGAGCGCGATGCCGGCCATCGCCGCGCCGGCAATGAACGACACGAAGCCGTCGCCGGCCGAGCGCCGGCCGCCGCGCGCGTAGCGCAGCCCGATCTGCCATTCGAACGGGAGTTTCAAGCGGATTCCTTTCATTTCGATTCGATTCGTGCCGAGCCGCGCATTCTAGCGAACGCGGCGCGGGTGCGCGCAGCGGTTGGGGCGGCGAGCCGAAATCCCGCCCGACCGGACGGTCGACGGCCGGCGTTGCGCGCCGGCACACCGATATTTCCATCGTTTCGGGTCTGATCGATAATGGCGGCCAGCATCCGGTCGAACACAACATTCCAAGCATTCCGGCGCAACCAGGGCCGCGCCGTCACAGACCAATAAATCTCGGGGAACGCCGCCGAAGCCGGCCGCACGTCCTTGAACAAGGAAATAACAACATGGATTTGCTGCGCTTCCTGCTGCTCCTGCCGATTCGCGCGGCGGGCTTCGTCTGGTGGCTGCTCGGCTGCGCGCTGCGGCCGCTGGTCGGCGACGTGTCGTGGACGGCGCCCGCGTGGATGGGCATCACCGCCGCGGCCGTGCGCCGCCGCCCGTGGCACGCCGGCGGCATCGTGCTGCTCGCGGCCGCGCTCGGCTACGGCGGTTACTGGTTCAAGCATCGGCCGAAGCCGCCGGAGCCCGAGACCGTCACTTTCACCGTGAAGGCGCCGCCGATCACCACCTATGAGGTGGACGACAGCGACAAGCCGAAGATCACCGTGCATCCGCTCGACGTCGTGTTCTCGCAATCGGCCGCGCCGATCGAGCAGGTCGGCAAGCCGGCCGGAGAGGGCATCGAGATGACGCCCGCGCTCAAGGGCGCGTGGGCGTGGGTCGACGACAAGACGCTGCGTTTCACGCCGGCGGCCGACTGGCCGGTCGGCGCGCACGTCGAGGTGCGTTTCGCGGTGCACCGGGTGTTCGCGCCGCAGGTGACGATGCACGATGACCGCTTCGCGTTCGATGTGCCCGCGTTTGCCGCCACGTTCGGCAACAACGAGTTCTACCGGAATCCCGACAATCCGGCGGAGAAACAGGCGCTGCTGCAGCTGCGCTTCAACTATCCGGTCGATCCGGCCGAATTCGAGAAGCGCATCGGCCTCGTGCTGGTCGGCCGCGACGGCAAGAATGCGACGCCGCTGCGCTACACGGTCAACTACGACAAGATGAAGACGAGCGCATGGGTGTATTCGCAGCCGCTCGAGATTCCGCGCGATCCGCTGGTCGCACGGCTCGACGTCGACAAGGGCGTGAAGAGCGCGCGCGGCGGCAACGGCACGCCCGACGTGCTGCACGCGGCAGTCGACGTGCCGGGGCTCTACAGCCTGTCGATCGACAACATCGCGCCGACGCTCGTCGACAACGAGCGCTACGAGCCCGAGCAGGTGCTCGTCGCGGAAGCGTCCGACGGCGTGCGCAGCGCCGACCTCGCGGCGCGCGCGAAGGCGTGGGTGCTGCCGAAGCGCAAGCCGGGCGTCGATCAGGCGGACGACGATCCGCCGTACGAATGGAACGTGGCCGACATCAGCGATGCGGTGCTGAAGCAGTCGAAGCCGCTGCCGCTCGAGGCGGTGCCCACCGAGAACGATTTCGCGACGCTGCAGAGCTTCAAGTACCACGCGACGCCGGGCGAGCGCGTCGTCGTGCGGTTCGAGGGCGACTTGAAGTCGGCCGGCGGCTACCTGCTCGGCAAGCCCGTGACGACCGCGTTCACGGTGCCCGACTATCCGAAGCTGCTGCGCTTCATGGCCGACGGTTCGCTGCTGTCGATGAGCGGCAGCAAGCGGTTGTCGGTCGTGTCGCGCAACCTGCCGGGAATGAAGGTCGAGATCGGCCGCGTGCTGCCCGACCAGCTCCAGCATCTCGTGAGCTTCAACAACGGCACGTACGCGCGGCCCGAGCTGTCGTATTCGTTCAGCGAGGATCACATCGTCGAGCGCTTCGTGCAGACGCGCGCATTCCCGGCCGGTGAACCCGGCAAGGCGCATTACGAAGGCATCGATCTCGGCCAGTACCTGAAGGGCGGCAAGCGCGGCGTGTTCCTGCTGCACCTGACGAAGTACGATCCGGCCGCCGAGAAAAAGAAAGCCGACGATGCGAAGGATGGCGACGCATCGTCCGGCGACGGCAGCCAGGATCAGTCCGACAACGCCGACTCGGGCGACAGCAGCGGAAACGACAACGACAGCGACAGCGCGCTCGGCGATACGCGCCTGATCGTCGTGACCGATCTCGGGATGCTGGTCAAGAAGGCGCTCGACGGCAGCCAGGACGTGTTCGTCCAGTCGATCCGCAATGGCCGTCCGGTTGCGGGCGCAACGGTATCGGTGCTCGCGGTGAACGGCCAGGCGCTGTTCACGCAGACGACGGGCGCCGACGGCATCGTGCATTTCCCGGCGTTCAAGGGGCTCGACCGCGAGAAGCGGCCGCAGCTGTACGTCGTGAAGAAGGACACCGACCTGTCGTTCCTGCCGGTGGCCGGCCGCGATCGCCAGCTCGACTTCTCGCGTTTCGACGTCGACGGCGAGCGCAATGCGACGGGCCAGGGGCAACTGTCCGCCTACCTGTTCTCGGATCGCGGCCTGTACCGGCCCGGCGATCCGTTCCACATCGGCCTGATCGTGCGTGCCGCGAGCTGGGCGCGCAGCCCGGCCGGCGTGCCGCTGCAGGCGGAGATCGTCGACCCGCGCGGGATCACGGTCGAGCGCAAGCCGGTGACGGTCGATGCGACGGGCTTCACCGAGCTCGGCTATACGACGGCCGAAACGGCGCCGACCGGCACGTGGACGGTCAACCTGTACATCGTCAAGGACGGCCAGCCCGGCGCGGAGCCGATCGGCAGCACGACGGTGCAGGTGAAGGAGTTCCTGCCGGACCGCATGAAGGTCGACGCGAAGCTGTCGCAGCAGGTCGTCGAAGGGTGGGTGAAGCCGAAGGGGCTGAAGGGCGTCGTCGACGTGCAGAACCTGTTCGGCACGCCGGCGGAGAAGCGTCGCGTCGCGGCGACGCTGACGCTGCGCCCGGTGTGGCCGTCGTTCCGCAGCTGGCAGGGTTATCACTTCTTCGACGCGCGCCGCGCGAAGGAGGGCTACACGACGACGCTGCAGGACGGCACGACCGACGAGCACGGCCATGCCGAATTCGACCTCGATCTCGACAAGTACGCGGATTCGACCTACCAGCTCTACTTCCAGGCGAAGGCCTATGAAGCGGAAGGCGGGCGCAACGTCGCCGCGAACGCGCAGACGCTCGTGTCGAACAACAACTGGCTCGTCGGCTACAAGTCCGTCGACGATCTCGGCTACGTGAAGCGTGGCAGCCCGCGCACGGTGCGGCTCGTCGCGATCGATCCGAACGCGAAGGCGATCGACGTGAAGGGCCTGCGCGCGCAGCTGGTCGAGGAGCGCTACGTGTCGGTGCTGACCAAGCAGGATTCCGGCGCATACAAATACGATTCGCGGCTGAAGGAGGTGCCCGTCGACGAGAAGCCGCTGACGATTCCGGCGGCCGGGCTCGACTTCACGCTGCGCACCGACAAGCCGGGCAGCTATGCGCTCGTGATCCGCGACGCGGACGGCGCCGCGGTGAACCGGATCGAGTATTCGGTCACGGGCGACGCGAACGTCACGCGTTCGCTCGACCGCAACGCGGAGCTGCAGGTGAGCCTCGCGAAGCACGACTACAAGCCGGGCGAGCAGGTCGAGATCGCGATCCGCGCGCCTTACGCGGGCAGCGGCCTGATCACGATCGAGCGCGACAAGGTGTATGCGCACGCATGGTTCCATGCGGACACGACGAGCTCGATCCAGCACATCACGGTGCCGGCCGGTTTCGAGGGCAACGGTTACATCAACGTGCAGTACATCCGCGATCCGTCGTCCGATGAAATCTTCATGAGCCCGCTGAGCTACGGCGTCGTGCCGTTCTCGGTGAACCTCGATGCGCGCCGCAACGCGCTGTCGGTCGATGCGCCGGCGCTCGTGAAACCCGGCGACACGGTGAATTTCACCGTGCATTCGGCGAAGCCCGCGAAGGTCGTCGTGTTCGCCGTCGACGAGGGCATCCTGCAAGTTGCGCGCTACAAGCTCGGCGATCCGCTGAAGTTCTTCTTCCGCAAGCGGATGCTCGAAGTCGGCACGTCGCAGATCCTCGACCTGATCCTGCCGGACTTCGAGAAGCTGATGGCGATGGCCGCGCCGGGCGGCGACGCCGACGACGCGATCGGCCGTCAGTTGAACCCGTTCAAGCGCAAGCGCGACAAGCCGGTCGTCTACTGGTCGGGGATCGTCGACGTGAACGGCGACACGCGCCTGAGCTACACCGTGCCCGACTACTTCAACGGCAAGCTGCGCGTGATGGCCGTGTCGGTGTCGCCGGACCTGGTCGGCACGTTCGAGGGCGCGACGACGGTGCGCGGCGACTTCGTGCTGTCGCCGAACGTGCCGACGACGCTCGCGCCGGGCGACGAGGCCGACGTCAGCGTCGGTGTCTCGAACAACCTGACGGGCGCCGGCAACCAGCCGGTGCCGGTCGCGGTCACGCTGAAGACGGGGCCGCAGTTGCAGGTGATCGGGCCGGCCACGCAGAACGTTGCGCTCGCGCCGCAGCACGAGGGCGTCGCGATGTTCCGCGTGAAGGCGACCGATACGCTCGGCTCGGGCGCGCTGTCGTTCGGTGCGCGCTACGGCGCGAAGGGCGCGCAGCAGCGCGTCGACGTGTCGGTGCGGCCGGCCGCCGCGTTCCGCACGCAGCTCGACATCGCGCGGCTCGACCCGGGCAAGAAGGCGAGCGTGCCGAACCTGCGGTCGATGTACGACGCGTATGCATCGCGCGACGCGAGCATCTCGACCGCGCCGCTCGTGCTGTCCGAAGGGGTGGCGTCGTATCTCGTCAACTTCGAGCACTACTGCAGCGAGCAGATGGTGAGCGCGGCCGTGCCGCGCGTGTTCGCGGCGAAGTGGCTGTCGGTGCGCGCGCTGACGAGCGCGATGCATGCGACCGACGCCGGCGCCGACACGACGAACGCGGCGGCGATCGCGCAGTTCCTCGGCGTGCTGCGCGGCCGGCAGAACGCGCAGGGCGGGTTCGGCCTGTGGAGCGCGACGCCCGACGCCGATCCGTTCGTGTCCGCGTACGCGATGCACGTGCTGCTCGACGCGCGCGAGCGCGGCATCGCCGTGCCGAAGGACATGCTCGACGCGGGCAACCAGTATCTGCAGAAGCTCGCGGCGAACGATTCGCTCGGCTCGCTCGACCTGCTGCGCCAGCGCGCTTATGCGGTGTACTTGCTGACGCGCCAGGGCAACGTGACGACCAACAGCCTCGCGGCCGTGCAGAAGCGGCTGCAGGACGCGTATCCGAACGACTGGAAGAACGACCTCGCGGCCGCATGGCTTGCCGCGTCGTACCAGCTGCTGAAGCAGGACAAGGAGGCCGCGGCGCTGATCGCGGGCCCGCAGGCGCTGCTCGAGCGCAAGCGCGCGTCCGACGGCGGTTACGTGACCGGCTACTACCTCGATCCGCTGACGCGCGACGCGAGCGTGCTGTACCTGATCGCGAAGCACTTCCCGGAGCGCGTGCGCAAGCTGTCGCCGCGCGCGATGGACAACCTCGCCGCGCCGCTCGTCGACAACCGCTACAACACGCTGTCGTCGGCGATGACGATCCTCGCGCTCGATGCGTATGCGGCGTCGAGCGCGGGCCAGCTCGACCAGCTCGCGATCGACGAGGTGCGCGCGGGCGCCGCGCCGAAGGACGTGTCGTCGATCCAGGCGAACCTCGTGCGCTCGGGCACGTGGGCGGCCGGTGCGTCGCGCGTCGACTTCGTGAACGGCAGCACGCTGCCCGCGTGGTGGATCGCGAGCCAGTCGGGCTACGACCGCGGCACGTCGACGAAGGCGATCAGGAATGGCCTGGAGATCGTGCGCGACTACACCGACACGGACGGCAAGCCGCTCGGGAAGATCACGCTCGGCCAGGAGATCGACGTGCACCTGAAGATCCGCGCGACGGGCCCGGCGAACGTCGGCAATATCGCGATCGTCGACCTGCTGCCCGGCGGCTTCGATCCGGTGATCGCGCCGCCGCCCGTCGCCGACACGCAGGACGGCGACAGCGACGGCGGCGCGTCGGCGCCGGTGGCCGATGCGCCGTGGCGTTCGCCGATCGGCGTCAAGGGCTCCACGTGGCAGCCGCAGTTCGCGGACGTGCGCGAGGACCGCGTGGTGATCTACGGCACCGCGACGACGGACGTGCGCGAGTTCGTCTACCGGATCAAGGCGAGCAACGCGGGCCGCTTCGTCGCGCCGCCGGCTTACGGCGAGTCGATGTACGACCGCCGCGTGCAGGCACAGGCACCCGGCGGCATGGCGCTGACCGTGGAGCGGGTGCGATGACGACGCGGCTGCAACGGCCGTGCCGGGTGCGCGGAGCGCCCGCGCGTGGCTGACGCCCCGGTGCTGCGGCGCGCGCTGCGCGGCGCCGGCCGCTGGCTGCATCGCTGGCAGAACTGGATCGCCGGCGCGCTGCTCGTATTCGGTGCGCTGGCCGCGTGCCGGCTGTGGCCGCATCCGCCGCTGCGCGACTGGAAGCCGTCGTCGGTCGCGGTGGTCGACGCACAGGGCCGCTTGTTGCGGCTCACGCTGGCGAAGGACGACCGCTACCGCCTGTGGGTGCCGCTCGACCGGATGTCGCCGCAGCTCGTCGAGGCCGTGATGCTGCACGAGGACCGCTGGTTCCGCTGGCATCCCGGCTTCAACCCGTACGGCCTCGCGCGCGGTGCGTGGATCACGTATGTGCGCGGCGGCAATCCGCAGGGCGGCTCGACGCTGACGATGCAGCTCGCGCGCTCGCTGTGGCGGCTGAACACGCGCACGCCGGCGGGCAAGCTCGAGCAGGTTGCGCGCGCGGTGCAGCTCGAACTCTTCTATTCGAAACGGCAGATCCTCGAAGCCTATCTGAACGATGCGCCGTACGGCCGCAACGTCGAAGGCGCGGGCACCGCGAGCGTCGTGTATTTCGACCGGATGCCCGATGCGCTGACGCTGCCCGAGGCGCTCGCGCTCGCGGTGATTCCGCAGGACCCGGCGCGGCGCGTGCGCGGCGGGCAGGACGAGATCAACCGTGCGCTGGCCGCGTCACGCAATCGGCTGTATGCGCGCTGGCTGACGAAGCATCCTGGCGATGCGTCGCTCAAGCCGCTGTTCGCGTTGCCGCTGGCGATGCGGCCCTTGTCGGCCCTGCCTTTCGACGCGCCGCACGCGGTCGACCAGGCGCTCGCCGCACGCAGCGCGTGGCGCACGGCCTCGGGTGGTGCGCCGGACGACGGCGACGGCGGTGCGCGGCTCGTGACGACGCTCGATCTCGACCTGCAGCGCACGCTCGAACGGCAGATCGCGCGTTATGTCGCGCGCAACGACACGCGCGGCGTGCGCAATGCGGCGGCCATCCTCGTCGATACGCGCGACATGGGCGTGAAGGCGCTGGTCGGTTCCGCGAACTTCTTCGACCGCACGATCGACGGGCAGGTGAACGGCACGCTCGCGCGGCGCTCGCCGGGCTCGACCCTCAAGCCGTTCATCTACGCGCTCGGTTTCGACCAGGGCGTGCTGCATCCGCAAACGGTGCTGCGCGACGTGCCGACCGCGTTCGGCCCGTATGCGCCGGAGAATTTCGACGGGCATTTTCTCGGGCCGATCACCGCGACCGACGCGCTGAACCGCAGCCGCAACGTGCCGGCCGTGTGGGTCGCGTCGCAGCTCAAGTCGCCCGACCTGTACCGGTTCCTGCAGGAAGCCGGCGTGCGCCGGCTCGCGAGCGCGCAGCACTACGGGCTCGCGCTCGTGCTCGGCGGCGGCGAAGTGACGATGCAGGATCTCGCGGGCCTCTACGCGATGCTCGCGAATCGCGGCGAATTCCGGCCGCTGCGGCTGCGCGCGGACGAACCGGCGCTGCCCGGCCGGCGCTTGTTGAGCGCGGAGGCGAGCTACATGACGATGGACATGCTGCGCCAGCATCTGCGCCCCGACGAAACGAGCGGCGCGCAGCCGTCGAGCGTGCCCGTCTACTGGAAGACCGGCACGTCATGGTCGTTCCGCGATGCGTGGACGGCCGGCGTGTTCGGCCCGTACGTGCTGGTCGTGTGGGTCGGCAATTTCGACAACTCGACCAATACGGCGTTCGTCGGCGTCGACGCGGCCGCGCCGCTGTTCTTCCAGGTCGTCGACGCATTGAATGCCGAGCGCACGCTCGTCGAGCCGCCGCGCGCGGTGCCGCCGCGCCTGAAGCGCGTGCGGATCTGCCTCGCGAGCGGCGACCTGCCGAACGAGTGGTGCCCGCAGCAGGGCTGGACGTGGTTCATTCCGGGCACGTCTCCGATCCGCGTGAGCACCGTGCACCGGCCGGTCGTGATCGACGACGCGACGGGGAAGGCCGCGTGCCCGCCTTACGACGGCAAGCGCACGCATACGGAGATCTTCGAGTTCTGGCCGTCGGATCTGCAGCAGGTGTTCGTGCAGGCCGGCATTGCGCGCCGGCGGCCGCCGCAGAACGCGGAGTGCCGCGACGCGGGGCAGGTCGACGGCGATCCGCCGCGCATCACGTCGCCGCTGCGCGGCAGTACGTATGCGATGCGCGTGAAGAGCACGGAGGAGACGCGCATCGCGTTCAACGCGACGGCCGATGCGAGCGCGCATGCGCTGTACTGGTTCGTCAACGATGCGTTCGTCGGGCGCAGCGTGCCGGGCGATGCGCTGTTCTGGCAGCCGCGGACGGCCGGCAGCTATACGGTGCGCGTGGTCGACGATCACGGCCGCGGCGACCAGCGGCCGCTGGCGGTGGGGCTCGAACAGTAATGGACGGCGGCCTGCCGGTGCAGGCCGGGACTCAGACGCTGTAGCCGATCCGCAGCACGCCCCATTGACGTCCGCCGACGACGATGGGAGCGGAAACGTCCTTCATCAGCGCGAAGTTGCCGTTGCCCATGTCGCGCCGATAGGTTTGCAGCAGGAACGGCTTGGTATGCGACACGGAGGTGCGCGCCGTGCGGTCCGTGTAGATCCGGCGATTCCGGCAGTTCGCGGCGTTCCACGCCGCGTCCGCGCGCTGGGGCAGCGAGAATTTCCGGTTGTGGGTCGGCAGGTAGCACTGCCTGTCGAAGCTCGCGCAATAGACGATGCGCGCGTCGATCCCGAGCACCGGCTCCTGGATGGCCGGCAGCACGCGGTCGGTGAAGTCGGTGAAGCGCGTCATGAACTGCTGCGGATCGGTGCCGGGAATCGGCACGTAGTGCGCGTCGAAGAGCGCGTCGAGTGCGATCTCGCCGCGCCCGACCGCTTCCTCGAAGAGCTTGCTGATCGCGGCGGCCGTGTGCCGCGCGGTGTCGATCAGGCGCGTGTCGGGCGATTCGATGCCGGTCGCGGCCGTGAGTTCGATGAGCGTCTCGGAGACGGAGAGCAGGTTGCCGAGCCGGTCCTTGGCCTGCGAGAAGTTGTCGCTCGAATCCTCCACGCCGGATGCCATCTCGCCGACCTGTTCGTCGAGCCGGTGGCATTGCGTCTCGATTTCGTCCGTCAGCGACGCGATCTGCTCGGCCTCGCCGGCGAGCTCGGTGATCGCGTGCCCGGTCGCGTGCACGACCTCGCCGATCGTACGCGTGCCCTCGCGCACGCGATGCGCGCGGGCGGCGTTGTCGGTGCCTTCCGCGATCAGGTGTTCGGTCTGCTCGGCAAGGCGCGCGAGGGTCGTCTCGATCTGGGCCGTCGCCTGTCCGGTCTTCGCGGACAGGTTCTTGACCTCGGCCGCGACGACGGCGAAGCTGCGGCCCGAATCGCCGGCGCGTGCGGCCTCGATCGCGGCGTTCAGCGCGAGCAGGTGAGTCTGTCGCGCGATCACGGAGATCTCCTCGGACACGGCCCGTACATGATCGAGCGCGTCGCGCAGCGCACCCATCTGGTTGCCGATCGACGTGACGCCTTCGACGAGGCCGTGGATGTCGGCGAGCGACGCCTCGATCGTCTGTTGCGACTGGCGAACCGCGTTCGACGCATTCGCGCTCACGGCGCGCACCTGCTGCGCCGCTTCGGCAATCCGGTGGTTGCCGCGCAACGTGACGGCGGCCGATTCGCGCAGCGTGTGGCAGACCTCCGCCTGTCTGGCGACGCGGGCCGCGACTTCCTCGACGTGACCCGACACGTCGCAGATCTCG
This sequence comes from Burkholderia sp. ZZQ-2, assembly GCF_050768715.1. Lineage (NCBI taxonomy): Bacteria > Pseudomonadati > Pseudomonadota > Betaproteobacteria > Burkholderiales > Burkholderiaceae > Burkholderia > Burkholderia sp. ZZQ-2. The sequence goes on from NZ_LDVA01000361.1 coordinate 59,594, forward strand.
ATGCCGAGCTTGCCGGCCTGCTCGGCGATGTCGCCGACGAGCGCGCGCGACGAACGGTGGCCGCGGCCGATTCCGAAGAAGTTCACGTTGCGGGGTCTCCTTGAAGGGACGCGTGCCTGGTCATCGGCGGATGCTGGGCGTGCGCTCCTGTCTTGACGGCAGCGAGGGCACGGACTTGAGGTCGGGTAAACATCGAGACCGGGATCGGGATGGCGGATCGTCCGGCCGGTGCCGCGCGTTGCCCGCCGTTCACGGCGTTTGCTGCTTTTGCGGCGTTTGCGGCGGCCGTGTTCCGGCGCCGGGCCGGCCGGGCGCACGCGGGCTGCCCGTCCGGCCGGACGCGCCGCGCCGCGTCAGAACACGTGGTGGATGCCGGCGTTGACGCCGACCGTCGTGCCCGGCAACCCGAACAGCGCGCCGCCCGTGATGCCGAGGCCCGTGTTCATCGCGCCATGGTTGTTGACGACACCGACCTGCGCGTACAGGCCCGTTCGCTTCGACAGGCTGTAGTCGGCGCCGATCGCGGCGAGCAGCGAATGATTGTGCGAGTCGTTGCGATCGATCGTGTACCACGCGCCGGTGTTCAGGTCGAGGGCCGGCGTGACGCGATAGTCGAGGCCGGCGCTGTACACGTTGTTGCTGAACGAACCGGCAACCTTGTAGCTCGTGAACGACGCCTTGCCGGTCACGGGCCCGAACGTGTAGGCGGTGCCGATCGTGCGGCCGACGAACGCGACCGTGCTCGATACCGGCGTCGGCGACGTGCCGCCGTTGCCGTCGTAGAGCGCCGCGTTGAGCATGAAGCCGCCATTCGTATACGTGAGACTGCCGGAATACTGGCGTCCCGCCTGGAAGTCCCCGGCTTTTCCGCCGAAGCCGAACATCGCGCTGCCCGTGAGCCCGGCGATTGTCGGGCTCGTGTACGAAATCGCGTTCGGGTTGAAGAGGCCGGTGACGAGCACGTTGTCGACGTACGGGATCAGCGCGGCGCCGAAGTGCGAAACGTTGCGCGGGTCCGATCCGAGCACCGCGAGCACGAACGGCGAGAACTGCAGGCCGATCTTCGTTTCGCCGAACCCGCCGTCGATCCCGACCCACGCCTGGCGGCCGAAGAAGTTGCCGTTCGAATGGCCGAACGCCCCGTCGGTGATGTTGAAGCCGCTCTCGAGCTTGAATTTCGCGTGCAGTCCGCCGCCGAGATCCTCGGTACCCGTCAAGCCGAAGTTGGTCGGCGTCATGCCGGTATCGGTCAGCGCGAACTGGCGGCCCGCATTGCCGCCGGTCGCCGAGTCGAGCGACCGGCTCGTGTAAAGCAACGCGGCGTCGAGGTCGCCGTACAGCGTGACGCTGCTCTGCGCGAAAACGCTCGTGCTCGCCGCCGCGCCGAGCAGCGCCGCGCAAATCGTCCGTGTCGTGATCTTCATCGTCTGTCTCCGTTTTGTTGAATGTTGTAATACGTATAGCTAATTAATATTGCGGCGGCGGAATCGACGCGTGCCGCCTGCAGGCCGTGCTGTCGGGGAACGCACGGCGGTGCTTCGCGAGGGCCGGAATGCGACCGCATCCCGGCACTGCGACGAAGCGAAACGCTCCGCCCGGGCGGGCGGTGTTACAGCGAACGGTTCAACTGGTCGAGGATGGCCGGGTTCTCGAGCGTGGACGTGTCCTGCGTGATCGCTTCGCCCTTGGCGAGCGAACGCAGCAGGCGCCGCATGATCTTGCCCGAGCGCGTCTTCGGCAGGTTGTCGCCGAAGCGGATGTCCTTCGGCTTCGCGATCGGCCCGATCTGCTTGCCGACCCAGTCGCGCAGCGTCTTCGCGAGCGCCGCGGCCTCCTCGCCTTCCGGACGCGCACGCTTGAGCACCACGAACGCGACCACCGCCTCGCCCGTCGTGTCGTCAGGACGGCCGACCACGGCCGCCTCGGCCACCAGCTCGTGCGAGACCAGCGCCGATTCGATCTCCATCGTGCCGAGCCGGTGGCCCGACACGTTCAGCACGTCGTCGATCCGGCCCATGATCGTGAAGTAGCCGGTGTCCTTGTCGCGCACGGTGCCGTCGCCGGCGAGATAGAGCGTGCCGCCGAGTTCTTCCGGGTAGTAGCTCTTCTTGAAGCGCTCCGGATCGCCCCAGATCGTGCGGATCATCGCCGGCCACGGGCGCTTGACGACGAGAATGCCGCCTTGCCCGTTCGGCACGTCCTGGCCGGTTTCGTCGACCACCGCGGCCATGATGCCCGGCAGCGGCAGCGTGCACGAACCGGGCACGGTCGGCGTCGCGCCCGGCAGCGGCGTGATCATGTGGCCGCCCGTCTCGGTCTGCCACCACGTATCGACGATCGGGCAACGCTCCTGGCCGACGTGCTTGTGATACCACATCCACGCTTCCGGATTGATCGGCTCGCCGACCGTGCCGATGATGCGCAGGCTCGACAGGTCGTAGCTCTTCGGATGCACCTTGTCGTCGGCCTCGGCGGCCTTGATCAGCGAACGGATCGCGGTCGGCGCGGTGTAGAACACGCTGACCTTGTGGTCGCCGATCATCTTCCAGAAGCGGCCGGCGTCCGGCCAGGTCGGCACGCCCTCGAACACGACCTGCGTGCCGCCGCAGGCGAGCGGGCCGTACGTGATGTACGTGTGGCCGGTGACCCAGCCGATGTCGGCCGTGCACCAGAACACGTCGGTGGGCTTCCAGTCGAAGGTCCACTTCATCGTCTGCGCGGCCCACAGCAGGTAGCCGCCGGTGCTGTGCTGCACGCCCTTCGGCTTGCCGGTCGAGCCCGACGTATACAGGATGAACAGCGGATGCTCGGCGCTCACCCATTCCGGCTCGCAGGTGTCGGATTCGGCGGCCGTCAGTTCGTGCATCCACAGGTCGCGGTCGGCATGCCAGTCGATCTTGCCGCCGGTGCGGCGATAGACGATCACGCTCTTCACCGCTTCGCAGCCGCCCAGCGCGAGCGCCTCGTCGGCGATGCTCTTGAGCGGCAGCGTCTTGCCGCCGCGTGCCTGCTCGTCGGCCGTGATCAGCGCCGTCGCGCCGACGTCGACGAGCCGCTCGTTCAGCGACTTCGCGGAGAAGCCGCCGAACACGACCGAGTGGGTCGCGCCGATGCGCGCGCAGGCCTGCATCGCGACGATGCCTTCGATCGACATCGGGATATAGATGACGACGCGGTCGCCCTTGCCGATGCCGCGCTTCTTCAGCGCATTCGCGAAACGCGACACGCGGGCGAGGAGATCCGCATAGGTGACGCGCGTGACGGTGCCGTCGTCGGCTTCGAAGATCACCGCGACGCGCTCGCCGTTGCCGGCTTCGACGTGACGGTCGAGGCAGTTGTACGACGCGTTGAGCTCGCCGTCGTCGAACCACTTGTAGAACGGCGCGTTGGACTCGTCGAGCACTTTGGTGAACGGCTTGTGCCACGCAAGGCCCTCGCGCGCGAGGCGCGCCCAGAAGCCTTCGTAATCGCGCTCGGCCTCGGCGACGAGCGCCCGATAGGCCGGCATGCCGGAAATGGTCGCCGCCTGCTCGAGCGCCGCGGGCGGCGCAAACTGGCGGGTTTCGTGAAGAACCGATTCAATCG